>NZ_KV804389.1:0-3145 GCF_001811315.1 Bacteroides sp. HMSC067B03
TATGAAGAAGATAGTAATATTGGCGGGCAATGGGATCCTAATGAAAATACGAGTGGAGGTGGTGGAGGAGGTTATCAACCACAACCAATAGCTCCTAAAGCCAAAGAGATATTCCGCAATTCAAGTATGACAAAAGAAAACTGGAAAGTGATCGAAGAAAAGCTGGAAAAGATTACAAAAAGCTGTATGGGAAAAGCCCTATACAATGGATTAAAAGAATCACTAAAAGGAAAAACTTTAGCGATTCAATTTACCAAAGATAAAAACTCTAGTTTCGATTTAAACGGAAGCGGAATAAGATTAACCACAGCTTCCACAAGTGGTGATTTCTTCCATGAAATGCTTCATGCATATCAATCATACAGAGAAACTTATGATAGTATGAGCAGTGCTAAATTAAATATGGAAATAGAAACGCATTATGCACAGTATCTTTACCAGAGTAGCTTACCAGAATATACCAGTGACAGCTATTGGAAAAAGCGAGATATGCAACATCTGCGCTGGAAGGCAATAGCGAATCTGAATAACCTGATTGATAGAAAGGGAAATCTGCAACCAAACACAAAGCTATATAATTTGGAATTAGAACTTCTGAACGTAGTGATTCCTGCCTTGCAATCAAATGGATATCCAGAAAGTAAATACACTCTGGATTTAGGCAGAGTTGGAATAGTAAATTTTGAAAATATACGAGAATTAACTAGAAACTGTTGAATATGAAAACATTTATTACATTTATTTATTTGATATCCTGCACCTTATATCTTTTTGCACAGCCAAGTTACTACACCCAAACTAAAACATTTACAGAAAATGATTACATTTATCAATGTGATGTGAGAGAATCAGGCATGGTAACTCTTTATAAAAAAGGCGATAAATGGATATATACTCCCCAAATAATTCGCAGTACAGGAGAACATTTTATAATGTATGATGATACACCTGATATCATAGAAACCGTTAATAACGACTTTATCTACACTTGTAAATCTATTATTAATAAAGCCTTTTCCAGTACAGAGAAACAACGGGTTAAAGGATCTAAATTTGTATTATCTATGTATATTAATCCAGATACCGGAAAAATAGATGAAGTAGCTTTTGAATTTTTTAGTATAGGTTCTTATGCCACCATTCCTATTTCTGTGTATCGTAATATAGAATTGGGTATCAAACAGAAGTTGAGTTTTAAGCCCACAACAGAAGGTAAAAAACTAAATTATATTCTTTATTGGATTGATGTTTCTCCCGAATAGCCATAGGCAAATAACGAGAGGCTATTCCGAAATAGAATAACCTCTTGTTTAAGATTATCTATTCCTATTTAACAACAAAAAACATGAAAACAGTTAGTCTCATTTTTACCCTCATGACATTCACTTTAAATGTCATAGGCCAGATAACAGAAAAAGTCGTCTATCAAGAAAAAGGAGAAACAGAAACTTATGAAATAAGGAAAGGAGACAAAAGTAAGTTTATATATAGAGCAGAAATATCTTTTGAAAAAGTAGCATCTCCTGATGTAGCAGTAAAAGAATATAAGGTATGGCCTATAAAAACAATACTCAATGACAAAGAGTATGTGAAGAAATATCTCAAATCAGAAATTAAAGAAAATATAACTTCTGAAAACTCTTTCTTAGCTATCTCATACTTTTATGAATTGACCTCTGGAAAAATTAAGTGGATAACAGTCTTTCATAATTCATCAATTACGATACCGATAAAAGCAATTGAAAAATTTGAGAAGATAATGAGAACAGAAGATAAAGCAACTTTTAATCGTAACACGTCTGACATTAAAGACATATTATTTTTCGAACGCTATGTACCATACGATCTATTAAATCTAGATTAATGCAAAGGATTCAAAGTATAACTAAAGTTCAAAAAACATAACCTAAAAATATTTTCTTGGGAAAGCATTTATTTTCCCAAGAAAATATCCTGCTATATCATACACATAAGGGGTAGGCTATTAATTAACATCGACCAATGTAGTTATGCTATATAATACAAAGTAAAAAAGATATGAAAAATATATTTATATTAATCAGCCTATTGTATAATGTTTCATTGGCTATTGCTCAAACAAATTATTATACAACAACTAAAACTTTTAACGAACAGGGATATACTTATCAATGTGACGTAGTTAAAGGAAGAGGCGTTACATTATATAATAAGAACAATAAATGGACATACGTAGACCAAATGAAAAAAGGTTCTAATACTCCATTTTATGTAACACCAGAAAACTTCAGCCCGTTATATGTTAATGACAAGAGTAAGGCTTATAATGATTCCATTTTCAAAGTAATTGTTAATAATGCTTTTGCTAATTATAAAGGAAAGATGAAAGGATTCGAACTGATCATTATTACTTGTACTGACTCTGAAACAGGAAGAATTAGTGAAGTTATCTTTGATTTTCCCAATTTTACTCCTTATGCTACAGTACCCGTATCAGTTTATCGTGAAATAGAGACCAAATTGATTGGTCTAAAGTATACATTAACCCCCTTGGCTAAAACATTGAACTATGTATACCAATGGTGGCCAATAGAACCTAAGTAATCTGTAGTCTCAATAGTAATTTTGAGAGCCGCTTTTATAATAAGCTATTTCTATTTAACAATAAAAAAGATGAAAACAAAAAGAATCAAACGACCTGTTTGTTACCTTGTCGGACTTCTTGTCTTTGGTCTGATGCTGTATTCCTGCTTACAGGACGAAACAGATCTGGACTCACGGGAAACGACAGGAAAAATTATTAAAGGTAAAAACCGTGAGCTGAGTATAGATGTAGCACGGAGTTGGTACGAAGCTCATCAGACACCTGTAGTTACTACCCGCTCTGTTGCTACTCATTTCGAGTTAATGACTAAGCTGCATTGGAAGAAGGGCTACGAAAATCGAAAAGGAAAGTTTGAAGTAGTGGAAGTTCCTCTACTGACAAGAGGAGGCGCAGTCTTGATGGATAGTGAAACCATGGAGAAATGTAAGGACACAGAGCGCGGAAAGATACGAAACATATCCCGAATGGTGATCATCAAGAATCTGGAAACAGGGGAAATCATCAATTTTGTAATGCATATCGTAGGTACTTATGACTATCTTATGAAAGCTAAACACTTTG
>NZ_KV804389.1:3245-8933 GCF_001811315.1 Bacteroides sp. HMSC067B03
AAGCTAAACACTTTGAAGATAATAGTTACTTGTATCGTGCTCCTGATCTAAGTGGCAGTGTTTACTTCTATGAACCGGAAGGTGGCTTAGTTAATGGTTGGCAATATGAAAATGGAAAAATCGTAGCAACGATTAGCCAGGGGACAGAAGAAGGACTAAAAATGCAAGCTACTGCGGATACACGTAGCGAAAGTTCAGAATGTCATTATGAAAGTGTCTTTGTTGAATATGATGAATGTACACCATTTATTTATGAAGATCCTGAATACGGAATCGGCTTCGGTATCGAGTGCCGTACTCGAACAAAATATGAAACCAAATTAGTATGCAACAACATATACCATGATGAAAATGGTAATGCCCATACATGGTTTCCTCCAGAAGTAGATAGTGGTGGTGGCGTTGGAGGAGGTTATCAACCAGTGGCTCCTAAAGCAAAAGCGATATTTCGTAATTCCAATATGACAGATAATAGCTGGAAAACAATTGAGAATCTACTTGATAAAATGACTAAGACCAAGATTGGTGAAGCATTATATCACAAATTACAAGAAGCACTTAAAGGAAAAACTTTGATTATTCAATTTGTTAGTGACAATATGAATAGTAATTTCGATCCTGGTTTAGGAGGTATTAAAATGAGAATGGATATAACTAGCAGTGCTCTTTTGCATGAGATGGTTCATGCTCTCCAATCATATACAGAGCAAGAAACATGGAATGCAACGCAGTTGAATCAAGAATTCGAAGCACATCTCATTCAGCAAATATATATAAATAGTTTGGAGGAAAGCGAAAGGACTTGGTGGTATGAAAAGAGTAAGAATGACTCTAGATGGAATGCAACACGTCTTTTGGTAAGGTATATCGATGAGTTTGGCAATTTACGACCTGGGATAACTGCTGGAAAATTGCAAAAAATAATTCCTAAAATTATAAGTGACTTCAGAGACGTGGGGTATGATAATATTGATTATCCTTGGCTTAATAGCAGAAAAGGATTAGATAATTTCAACAATTTAAGAAGTTTGTATCAATAATAAACAAAGAAATATGAAAAATATATTTATATTAATCAGCCTATTGTATAATGTTTCATTGGCTATTGCTCAAACAAATTATTATACAACAACTAAAACTTTTAACGAGCAGGGATACATCTATCAATGCGATGTAGATACTGAGAGCGGGGATATAAATTTGTATAACAAGAATAATAAATGGACATACATAAAACAAATGAAGAAAGGCACAAATACCCCATTTTATGTAACTCCAGAAAATTATACCCCCTTATACGTTAAAGATAAGAATGAGACTTATAATGACTCTATTTTCAAAGTAATTGTTAATAATGCGTTTATCAACTATAAAGGAAAGATGAAAGGATGGGAACTTACAATAATTACTTATACCGATTCTGAAACAGGAAGAATAAGCGAAGTTCTTTTTAATTTTGCCGATTTCACACCTTATGCCACTATACCCGTCTCTATTTACCGTCAAATAGAGACCAAGTTAATTGGTCTAAAGTATACATTAACCCCCTTGGCTAAAACATTGAATTATGTATACCAATGGTGGGCAATAGAACCTAAATAGCCTATCTTTAGCTTTAATGGTGATAAAAGCAGTTTCTATAATAAGAGGTTATTCTAAGATAGAATAGTCTCTTATTATAGATATTAAAATTTCGACAATCAGCACATATAAATACAATGAAAACAATTATTACAACAGTATTACTAATTACAATGTTACCAATAATGTGTCAACAGCGTCAAATGAGCCTCGATGTTACATTTGACAAAGAAAAGAAATGCCTGACATTTACTTTCAAAAACAACGATAAGAATCTTGAAGCTATTCTCCGGCATTCCCAAACGAATGACGGTAGCGATACAGGAAGTTTTTACGATCTTAATATTTATGATAAGAACAATAAAAAAATAGGCTATAGCAGATGTATGTATCATCCAACAGAGTTATATCTTAATTTCCTCCCGGGAGAAATTAAAAAAAGTAATATCAGTTTATTAGAGCTAAAAAAAGGAGGATATGTAAAAGACTTGGATTCAATATATAAGATACAATTACATTGTGTAGTTTATAGTTGGACTTTTAAAAGAGATGACAATGGAAAACGGAATAAAGAACTCTACGAAAAGGAGTATACATTTTATTGGGAATAGACCTTAAAAGATAGGATGATGAAAAAGAAATGGTTAAATTATTTATATATTTCCGGAATGCTTCTACTAGTTTCTTGCACTCCAAAAGGTCCTTTAGACAAAACGTTGTCATCCGCCAAAGAAAACCGTTCGGAACTGCAAAAGGTTTTAAAACATTACGCAAACGACTCGTTGAAACTTGAAGCTACCAAGTTTCTAATCTCCAACATGCAGGGATCATACGCCGATGACTCCAGCTTGCAAACTGTATATGCCCCTTTTTACAAGATATACGACAATGTCAGAAAGAAGTACAATTATGAAATAAATAAGAAATGCGGAGAAGAAATTGACAGTTTATGGCAAGTATTCTGTTTTGTATACTCTGACGAATTAACGGTAAAAAGGATGTGTGATGCAGAGCACTTAACAGCTTCGACTATTATTTCTGAAATAGAAATGGCATTCAAAGCATGGAAAGGAAACGTATATACACAAAATTGTTCCTTTCATGATTTTTGTGAATATATCTTGCCATATCGAAGAGAGAACGGGTTGGTAATCGATAATTCAAGAGACAGGTATTATCGACGGCATCATAAAGACTTTTATACAACACATGGAAAGAATGTCATGGAGGAGACCGACTCTTTATTGTTTCTTTATAAAGATATCGTTCATTCTCCCTACTATGTTCCACTCATCCCAATATTAACAGCATCTACATTCGAAAAGATAAAAACCGGTACATGCGAACAGCGATGCTGGTTCAACTCCTTGCTACTTTCATCTGTAGGAATGGCTGCCGCCGTAGATTTCGTTCCCGTATGGGGCAATCGCAACGGAGGGCACAGCTGGAACGTGATCATTGTAAACGGGGAGTCTTATGCTTTTGAAGCATTCTGGGATGACGACCGTTGGAAATATAAACGTATTTATAATAACAAATCATACGATAGCTTTTGGGGGAAGTTCAGACTACCCAAAGTCTATCGCAAGACTTTCTCCAATCATACGGAAGGCCCATTATCCGATAAGAAAGTTGCACGTGAGGATATTCCGCCTCTATTTCTGAATGAAAAGAAAATAGACGTATCTTCTGAATATTTTGAAACCCAAGATATACGAGTGATATTGAATACAGATTCCATTAATCCGATCCCCGGCTATGCTTATTTATCAGTTTACAACTATCAAGACTGGATTCCTGTTCAGTGGGGCAAGATAAAAGACCAACAAGTGACATTCGACAAAATGGGCAAAGATATTGTATACCTTCCTACTTATTATGTAAAAGGGAAAAGCATACCGGCAGGACAGCCGTTCTGGTTAAAATCCGACGGTACCCTGCAAAATCTGTCTGCCAACGGAGAAAAGGGACAAGTCGTAATTCGCAATTTTGCGGGTCAAGTACCGTTCAACGAGAACAGGAAGAATCTGACTTCATTAAAAGGAGGCGAACTCTGGGGAATGAAAAACGGGAAAAAAGATAAACTATTGTATACCATCACTGATACATTACAGATACAACATCAACTTTTCAGAATAGACGACCCGATGTCTTATCAATTTGTCCGGCTTTATTTACCATCGCCCGGCATTGCTCTGGGAGAACTTTCATTTTATAGTGCAGACAAACTGATCACCGGCATTCAAATCCTGTCTCCTTTACCGCATAATAACGAAGATGAGAAACCGGAAATGCTAATTGACGGATTGAGTGATACCGCCTTCAGTGGAGAAGTCTCCAAAGGATATATTGATTTTGATTTAAATAATGAATACAAATTATCTGCCATAGGAATAAGCCCCTATATAAGATCATGGCTTGGCAGGTCGAACACATATGAATTATCATATTGGGAAAATGAGTGGCGTACAATTGAACGCAAAGAAGGGAATGGCAGCTATCTTATATTCAACAATGTCCCCCGAAAGGCATTATTGAGACTAAGTCACTGCAGTAAAAATACTCAAGAACATCATAGAATCTTCCTTTATGAAGATGGAAAAATCATTTGGTTATAAACTAGTAAAAAAGCAATATTCACTTAATATCAATTCATTATGAGAAATTTATTATACGTATTATTAACAGTTGTAAGCATTTTATTCACTAGTTGCGGACCCTCTTCCAGTACCAACAACCCACAAGAGCCCAATGTGCCTCAACCGCAGCCTCAGCCCCAACCGGAAGTCACTCAGAAAGTAGTTATCGGCTATCTCCCGCTCGATGATTGGGAATTTGAAAGTTTATTCCCTTCGATAGAATGGAAATATCTGACACATATCAATGCCAGCTTTGCAAGGGTAAAAGCAGATGGCACTCTGAACATTGATCCTGTCCGGGAAAGAATTGAAAGTGTACGGGAAACAGCCCACAAACATAATGTCAAGATACTGATATCACTGGCAAAGAACAGTCCGGGAGAATTTACGGCTGCCATCAACGATCCGAAAGCCAGAAAGGAACTGATACAGCAGGTGATTGCATTCACCAAAGAATACAAGCTGGATGGCTTCGACATTGATTATGAGGAGTATGACAACTGGGATAAGAACTTCCCTTCGCTATTGGTTTTTGCCAGAGGTTTATATCTAGCTAAAGAGAAAGGTATGCTGATGACTTGTGCAGTCAACAGCCGCTGGCTTAATTACGGAACCGAATGGGAGCAATACTTCGACTATATCAACCTGATGAGTTATGACCGTGGAGCCTTTACTGACACTCCGGTTCAGCATGCCTCTTACGAGGACTTTGTAAAAGACCTCAAATACTGGAACGAGCAATGCCGGGCATCCAAAAGTAAAATAGTAGGAGGACTTCCTTTTTATGGATATTCCTGGGAGGAAAGTCTGCAAGGCGCAGTAGACGATGTACGTGGAATTCGTTACAGCGGCATACTCAAACATCTTGGAAATGAAGCTGCAGACAAGGATAATATAGGCAAGACTTATTATAACGGTCGCCCTACTATAGCCAACAAATGTAAGTTCATCAAAGAAAACGACTATGCCGGCGTGATGATCTGGCAATTATTCCAAGATGCCCACGATGATAACTATGACTTAAAACTCATAAACGTTGTAGGCAGAGAAATGATGGAATAGATAAGCTTTACCGCTTTTTCTCATGCAAAAGACCCTATCCTGTGGTGCTTTTCACCTATTGTTATCAGATTTTTAATAGGAGATCTTCATCGTTCCACCCGAGTGGTCTGATCTCATCACTAACGTAAACAGATCTCTCTACTTTAGTGGCACAATCGTTTCACCCGAGTGGAACGATGAAGATGTCGGTAAGAAAACAGAAGTATGCAGGCTTAATATGGCAAAGATATAAGGTATCCTAGCTACAAAGTACCTGTAATTTGAAACCGATATATGAGATATTAACCCTCAAATTATCTACTTACAAAAGAAAAGGGAATGAGAGATACTCTAAAAAAGGATGAGAGATAAGCCAAATTAAAGCTGTTTTTAGTAAGCGTCTCGGCGATGCCGTGTTTTTCTTCAA
>NZ_KV804390.1:0-104524 GCF_001811315.1 Bacteroides sp. HMSC067B03
AAATGAAAATCCCTCAGGTTTTTACATTGATCCATGAATATTGCAATGCGGATGAAAGGAAGTGGTAATAAAAAGAAAAACCGCAAATAGTCATGGACTGTTTGCGGTTTACTTCTGCACGGGAGGAGAGGCTCGAACTCCCGACACCCGGTTTTGGAGACCGGTGCTCTACCAACTGAGCTACTCCCGTGTTTGCGGCTGCAAAGGTAGTATAAACTTCCGAACCTGCAAATGTTAGGGTAAATAAATTTCCAATTATTTTAATTTTTCCCATTCATCGGGCTTAAAACCTACCAGAACGAAGCTGTCGGTCACTACTAACGGACGTTTCACCAATTTACCGTTAGTTGCCAATAAGGTGATTTGCTCTTCTTCGGTCATAGTTGGCAGCTTCTCACTCAGTTTCAGCTCTTTATATACCAAACCACTAGTGTTGAAGAATTTCTTTATCGGTAGTCCGCTTCGCGGAATCCATGCTTTCAACTCCTCCACCGTAGGGTTATCTTCCACAATAAGCCGGTTAGTGTACTCAATGTTATTTTCTGTTAGCCATTTCTTGGCTTTTTGGCATGTGCTGCATGCCGGATATTGCAAAAATAAAGGTGTCATACTATATGTTGTTTATTGATTCATACTTAAAAACTCAAACCTCAGAACTTAATACTTAAACAAGCATCTGCAAATCTTGATACATAATCCGATAGGCAGCCGCTTTTTTGTCTAAGGCAAGAGGGTATGCCCGTGAGGAAGAAGGCATCCTGTAGAGTCTCATCGCTCGTCCTTCGAATACGAATTCTGCATAATCGCCTACTTTGGGTTCGCCTACTTCCAATTGTTCACGGAGTGTGTCCGTCGCTTTTTGTCCGGTGGTGACGATGGCCCTGCATTCGGGCAGTTGGCGGAGTAATGCTGCAATATCCGTCGGCTGTACTACTTCGAGGAACTTGTCCGAAGCATTATCCTGCAAACGCCGGATAGAGGAGGCGGTATCGAACAGGGCGATTCCTTTTTCGTTTAGAAAATCAACGATCTGTTCCCGGCAGAATGCTTTCCGGCTCTCATTCAGAAAGTGTTCTTTGTCTCTGAAAAATAAAAGTCCGACAATGCGCCACATATCATTATTCAGGTTCGGATAGTAAAAATCCATCGACCACCGTTTCCTTTGTGGCGGAAAGCTTCCCAGCATCAGCAGCTTTGCTTTCGGGGGAAGAAAAGGTTCCAGCGGATGTTTTTCGATTTCAATTTCCATGCTTCTGTAATTTCTTACAAAAATAACGAATCTATTCTTTTCATTCAAAATAGTTACAGAAAAAAACAGTTTTAAAAAATTTTGGCTATTTTTGCACGGTAATGACAAAACAACATATTGGAATACTTTTGAAAACAAGAATACTTATAAGTTGCTGTTTTATAGGCTTGTTATTTTTCTTTGAAGAAGGTTGTTATGCTTCGCAGTCAGAACCGAAAGAAAATGTGAGAGTCTCTTCTGTTAATTTTACGGTGAGGGGACGGGTTATTGATGTGTATGGTGAACCGTTGATCGGAGCGACAATCAGAGAGAAGGGCGGAGCGAATGGAACAGTGACAGATGTTGAGGGGAATTTCTTCTTATCCGTTCCGGATAGTGCTATACTGCAAATTTCTTTCGTGGGTTACGAGTCTCAGGAAGTCGGCGTACAGGGCAGGTCGATGCTTGAAATATGTCTGAAGGAAAGCATTCAGCTGCTTGATCATGTGATTGTTACCGCTTTGGGGCTTGAAAAGAAAGAATCTTCTTTGGCCTATGCTGTGCAGAAAGTGAGGGGAGGAGAATTGAATCGCGTGAAAGAAGTGAATATGATCACTGCTTTGGCGGGGAAGGCAGCCGGTGTGCAGGTCAGCAAGAACTCTTCCGGTATGGGCGGGTCGGCGAAAGTCAGTATTCGTGGGGTGCGCTCGGTAGCCGGAGACAATCAGCCTTTGTATGTGATAGATGGAGTTCCTATGTCGAACTCCACTTCGGAACAGGCTTATTCGGCTATTGGCGGTACGGCAAATGCCGGAAACAGGGACGGAGGCGACGGTATCTCCAATCTGAATCCGGAAGATGTGGAAAGTATCAGCATCCTGAAAGGAGCTCCAGCCGCAGCCTTGTATGGTAGTCAGGCAGCCAACGGAGTTATTCTTATTACGACCAAAAAAGGAAACTCCGTAGGGCGGAGAGATATTCATTTCTCTACCGGATTGACTTTTGAGAAGGCTTTCTGTCTGCCCAAAATGCAGAATAACTATGGGGTAAGTGATGTGACAGACAGTTGGGGGGAGAAAGAAAACCTCATGGCTTATGATAATCTGAATAACTTTTTCCGTACCGGACTGACGTCGATCACTTCCGTATCCGTCAACTCCGGAAACGATAGACTGCAAACTTACTTCTCCTATGCCAATACGACCGGGCGTGGTATTCTGAATGAAAACAAACTCTCCAAGCACAATATCAATCTGAGGGAGACCGCTGTACTCTTCAATAGCCTGCTGAAACTGGATGGTAATGTGAACGTCATGAGGCAGACGGTGAAGAATAAACCTGTATCGGGAGGTTTCTATATGAATCCGCTGGTAGGGCTTTACCGCTTTCCTCGTGGCGAAGATTTGTCATATTATAAAGATAACTATGAACACTATGATGAGGAAAGAAAACTGAATACACAAAACTGGCATACTTTTACCGAGGACTTCGAGCAGAACCCGTATTGGATACAAAACCGTATACAGAGTAAGGAAGCGCGTACGCGATTGATCCTCTCTCTTTCCGCCAATTTGAAAGTGACCGGTTGGCTGACGCTTCAAGCTCGTGGCAATATGGATTATTCAGCCGATAAACTACGTCAGAAATTCTATGCCTCTACCGCTACGGCACTGTGTGGAATGAACGGGCGTTATATTGAAATGGATTATCAGGAAACGCTGATGTATGGAGACGTGATGGCGATGGCTAAGAAGAAACTGAATGATTTTACGTTGAATATAGCTATTGGCGGCAGTATTAATGATAAGGTTGTTAACTCCACCCGTATTGATTCGAAGAATGCTTCTCTAAAATTTGCCAATGTGTTCAACCTTGCCAATATCGTGATGAGCAGTTCTGCCAGTATTGACCAGAAAATAGATGCTCACTACCAACTGCAATCTGTCTTTGCAACAGCACAGGCTGGTTATAAAGAAGGAGCCTTTCTAGATCTGACCGCACGTAACGACTGGTCATCTACACTAGCTTATACAAAATACGAAAAGAAGGGATTCTTTTATCCTTCCATCGGAGTATCTTTTCTCCCCGATAAGTGGGTGAAGATGCCCGAATGGGTTTCGTTCTCAAAGTTGCGCGGAGCTTATAGCATTGTGGGTAACGGGGTACCTCCCTTCATTACTTATCCCGTATCGTATGTGACTGCCGGCGGAGGAATGCTGGCAAGTGATGCCGCTCCTTTTGCGGAGATGAAACCGGAAATGACACATTCTGTCGAACTGGGTATGGAATGGAAATTCTTGCAGCACCGCTTGGGATTGAACCTGACTTATTATCGTACCAACACTTATGAACAGTTTTTCAAACTCCCGGCACTTGCTGGAGATAAATACGCCTATCGATATGTAAATGCGGGAGATATTCAGAATCAGGGATGGGAGATCACGCTGGATGCCACTCCGGTACTGACTTCTGACTTTACATGGAAGACTTCCATGAACTTTTCTGCCAATAAGAATAAGATCGTAGAACTTCATGAAGAGTTGAAGGAGTTTGCTTACGGACCTACCAGCTTCTCTTCCAGTTATGCGATGAAACTGGTGAAAGGCGGTTCGATCGGCGACATTTACGGTAAAGCCTTTATACGTGATGAAGAAGGTCATATTCTGTATGGAACGGAGGGAGATTATAAAGGACTTCCGTTGGTAGAGGGTGACGGGAATACCGTAAAAGTGGGAAATGCCAATCCTGTTTTTATGTTGGGATGGGATCATTCTTTCTCTTACAAAGGTTTTAGCCTTTACTTCCTGCTCGACTGGCGATATGGAGGTGAAATCCTTTCGCAGACTCAGGCGGAGATGGATCTTTATGGAGTTTCGAAGGTTACGGCACAAGCCCGTGATAAAGGATATGTCTCGTTGGAAGGCCGGCAGATAAGCGATGTAAAGGGATTCTATAAGAATGTGGTCGGCGGACGTGCCGGAGTGACCGAATACTATATGTATGATGCGACCAACCTCCGTCTGCGGGAAGTCTCACTGAGTTATAGCTTCCCCCGAAAATGGATACAGAAAACGAACGTACTGAAGGACCTGCAACTTTCCTTTGTAGCCCGTAACCTTTGTTTCTTGTACAAGAAAGCTCCTTTCGATCCTGATCTGGTACTTTCTACGGGAAATGACAATCAGGGAATTGAAGTGTTTGGCATGCCTACCACCCGCAGTCTGGGCTTTACGTTGAAATGTGAATTTTAAGAGCAGGAGGGAAGATGATGAAAGGACATATTTATATATACTTGTTGGGTATTCTGCTGCTCTCCGTCAGCTGTACAGGGAAGTTCCGTGAATTTAATACCGATCAGTCGGGTATTACGGATGAGGATTTGGTGATTGATGATAATGGCTTCGGCATCCGTCTGGGAATTATCCAGCAAGGTATTTACTTTAACTACGATTTCGGTAAAGGCAAGAACTGGCCTTTCCAATTGATACAGAATCTGAACGCGGATATGTTCTCCGGCTATATGCACGATGCCAAACCGCTGAACGGAGGTACGCATAACTCGGACTATAACATGCAGGATGGCTGGAACAGTGCCATGTGGACACATATGTATTCGTATATTTTTCCACAAATCTATCAGTCGGAGAATGCCACCCGTGATACAGAACCTGCTTTATTCGGCATCACCAAAGTGCTGAAAGTAGAAGTTATGCATCGGGTGACGGACTATTACGGCCCTATTATTTATAAGAACTTTGCGAATGTCCGAAATCAATATCGCCCTGATACGCAGAAAGAAGTTTACTATGAGTTCTTTAATGAACTAGATTCGGCTGTTGTCTCTCTTGCCGGTTACATAGAAAAGAGGCCTGAATCCAACGGATTCTCCCGTTTTGATCTGTTGCTGGACGGTCAGTATTCTTCTTGGGTCAAGTTTGCCAATTCTTTGCGTCTGCGTCTGGCAATGCGTATTTCGGCAGTTGATCCGGATAAGGCATATACCGAGTTTCGGAAAGGATTGGAGAACGAATTTGGTGTTTTTGAAGCCGAAGATGAGCGGGTAGCGGTCTCGACACAATCCGGATTTACCAATCCGTTGGGAGAACTCAACCGTGTATGGAACGAAACTTATATGAGCGCTGCAATGGAATCTATTCTCACAGGCTATGATGATCCCCGGCTGAAAGTCTACTTTGAAGCCTGTACCGACAAGGCTTATGCAGGGGAGTATCGTGGAATCCGTCAGGGAACTTGTTTTGCACACAATCATTATGCAGGATTATCTAAATTGGCTGTCGATCAGAGTACGGATGCTCCTTTAATGAACTCTGCCGAAATCTGGTTTCTCCGTGCCGAAGCGGCTTTGCGTGGCTGGACTCCGGAAGATGAAGAAGAATGTTATCTGAATGGTATAAAAGCATCCTTGCACCAGCACGGGATTTATCAGATGGACGACTATCTGAACAGCGAACGAACAGCCGCTGACTTTACTGATACGTATGATGCTGAAAACAACATTCCTGCCCGTTGCCGGGTTTCTCCTAAATGGAATCCGGCAGATGATAAAGAAGTGAAACTGGAGAAGATCATTACACAGAAATGGATTGCCATGTTTCCGGAAGGCTGTGAGGCATGGGCTGAACAACGTCGTACGGGATATCCGCGTCTGTTTCCGGTACGCTTTAACCATAGCAGAAACGGGTGTATCGATACGGAGACGATGATACGCCGTCTCAACTTCCCCGGTACCCTGCAGACAGAAGATAAAGAACAATACTCAGCTCTTGTTGAGGCCTTGAACGGACCGGATCATGGAGGTACCCGACTTTGGTGGGATACAGGAAATAATCGTCTGGATTAAAATAGTAGTGTCAGAATGTGAATATATGTATAGGTTTAACTATTTTTGCACCTTCATTTAAACACATTTGTCATGAAAAAGATCATTTCTGCTCTTTTCCTGTGTATGCTGCTTTCTGCCGTACCGGAATTACAGGCACAAAACATTCAGTTACATTATGATTTCGGACGTTCCTTGTATGATAAAGATTTGAAAGGGCGTCCATTGTTAACCTCTACAGTGGAAAAGTTTCATCCCGATAACTGGGGAAGTACTTATTTCTTTATTGATATGGACTATACTTCCGAAGGAGTCGCTGCCGCATACTGGGAGATAGCCCGCGAACTGAAATTTTGGAAGGGTCCTTTCTCTGCCCATCTGGAATATAATGGCGGATTAGCAAAAGGATTCTCCTACAATAACGCTTATCTGGCAGGAGCCACCTATACCTATAATAACGCTTCTTTTTCAAGAGGCTTCACCTTGACAGCCATGTACAAGTATATTCAGAAACATCGCTCTCCGAATAACTTCCAGTTGACAGGAACCTGGTACATGAACTTCTGCAAGAACCTGCTCACCTTCTCCGGCTTTGCCGACTGGTGGCGAGAAGAAACGAACTATGGAAAAACAATCTTCCTGTCCGAACCTCAATTCTGGGTAAACCTGAACCGTATAAAAGGAGTAAATAAAAACTTTAACCTGAGTGTTGGCTCCGAAGTGGAACTGAGCAATAACTTCGGTGGTCGTGACGGCTTCTATGTGATTCCGACACTGGCTCTGAAGTGGACGTTAAACTAAACTTTAAGATACGAAATCCCGAAACGGATATACATAAATTATTGAATAAAATATCGAATGAAAACAGATTTGATCTACGGCGTAGAAGACCGCCCTCCATTTAAAGATGCCCTGTTTGCTGCCTTGCAACATCTGCTGGCCATCTTTGTAGCCATCATAACACCTCCTCTTATCATTGCAGGTGCGCTGAAACTGGATGTTGAAAAAACAAGCTTTCTGGTATCTATGTCCCTTTTTGCTTCGGGTGTATCCACGTTTATACAATGCCGTCGAATTGGTCCGATAGGGGCCAGGTTACTTTGTATTCAAGGCACCAGTTTCTCTTTTATCGGGCCCATTATAGCTACCGGATTGGTAGGCGGACTTCCCCTTATATTCGGTTCCTGTATAGCTGCCGCTCCCATCGAAATGGTTGTCAGCCGTACTTTCAAGTATCTTCGCAATATTATCACTCCGCTGGTGTCCGGTATTGTCGTGCTGCTCATCGGATTGAGTCTGATTAAAGTCGGTATTGTTTCTTGTGGCGGCGGATATAGTGCAATGGATGACGGGTCCTTCGGCTCGTGGGAAAATCTTTCTATTGCGGCACTCGTCTTGCTGAGCGTCTTATTCTTCAATCGCTGCAAAAACAAATACCTGCGCATGAGTTCCATTGTCTTCGGTCTCTGTCTGGGCTATGGATTGGCTTTCGCTTTGGGCAAAGTGAATATGAGTGCGCTCAATGTTGAGATGCTGATGAGTTTCAACATCCCTCAGCCCTTTAAATATGGTGTTGACTTTAATATCTCTTCGTTCATCGCCATCGGTCTGGTCTATCTGATTACCGCCATTGAAGCTACGGGAGATGTGACAGCCAATTCCATGATTTCCGGACTTCCGATTGAAGGGGATTCATATCTGAAACGTATTTCCGGCGGTGTGATGGCAGATGGATTCAACTCTTTCCTGGCAGGTGTTTTCAACTCCTTCCCGAACTCCATCTTCGCACAGAATAACGGTATCATTCAATTGACCGGAGTTGCCAGTCGCTATGTAGGTTATTATATTGCCGCCATGCTTGTCCTCCTCGGATTATTCCCCATTGTAGGAGCCGTCTTTTCCCTGATGCCCGATCCGGTATTGGGTGGTGCTACCTTATTGATGTTCGGTACCGTAGCAGCCGCAGGTATCCGTATCGTCTCTTCGCAGGAAATAGGACGCAAAGAAACTCTGGTATTGGCAGTCAGCCTCTCTTTAGGTCTGGGTGTAGAACTGATGCCGGATGTTTTAAAACAAGCTCCAGAAGCGATTCGGAGTATATTCTCCTCAGGAATCACCACTGGAGGTTTGACTGCAATTATTGCTAATATAGTAATACGGGTGAAGAGCTAGGTATTAGGTATTAATACCTAAATTACTCATTTTATTCGTGATACGGAAGGGGAAATCGGGGTATTCGTAAAGGCTGAAACGAGGTTCGGTTTCTCCTTTTGTATAGCTCCAGATGGATGCGTAGTCTTCCGGATCTTCCCCCATTTTGCCAAGTTGGCGCAGATAGGCAGCCAATGATTTGTTCTCTACGATATAGATCTGTCCCATCTGGTCAATAATAGGACTGTGATGACGGGTACTGTCATGCTCGAAACGCAGAATACGTTTTCCTTCTTCTGTCAATCCGACTAGCTGGAAAGTCATGCTCTTGCCGATCGCGGGTAAATTCAATACACTACGGTCTGTAGCAAGGAAAGGCAGATGATGCTTTCTCATAAAGCGCCTTATCTGTCTGGCAACATCCTCTTTTTCTTCCGTATCCACTTTGGTTTCCAGCAGCTTATACAACTCTTCCGCCTGTTCCGGATTCATCTGACCGTAGATCTTTTCCTCCTGTTGTTCCTGCATCGAACGGCTGTTCGGTGCAAACACTGCATAATTCTCATTGAATCCCTTCACAGAGAAAGTATAATAGCATACCACTCCCAACGAATTAAGCACTTGGCGAAGCCGTGTCGTATGTCCCCTTCTCGAAGCAGCCACCGTATATACCAACTGATTCGTAATGATCCATCCGGCAGAAAGAATTTTCCGGATCGCCTCTTTGGCTTCAGGAGTCACCTCTAGCGGTGTCTGAAAATGCGTCTGAATGATAAACTGCTTCACACCAATAGCCGAAGCCTTCTCCTTAAACTCACGTAAAATATCGATCAGTTCATCATTGATACGCATCGGCAAATAAGCCAGCAAGCGAGAACCTAACCTTACCCGTTGCAGTTCCGCATACTTTTCTCCTTCCGGACGTTCGAGATTCGCCCTTTGTTTACGTACTGCCATGCGGTAGACAGCCTCCAATATATTCCGGAGCGTCTTATTCTGACTCATCAACGCATCTCCGCCAGTGATAAGAATATCCCTCAACTGCGTATCTTTCTCGAAATACGTCATCAACCGTCGCAGCTTACTGTCCCAAGCTTCCTTCGGACGTAACGTTTCAAATTCAAAGTTTAACCGTTCGCTCTGGAAATCATACATACGCTGGCAAGACGCACAAAGACCTCCGCAAGCCCGTCCCATCGTATCAGGAATAAGGATCGCCACTTCCGGATAACGCCGGTGAATATTATGTCCGTCAGGCAAAAGCCATCCTGCCGCGTTAGGTTTCCCTTCCTCTACAATATCCTCCTTCTCCCATGCACGAATATTGCCATACGTTTCCACCAACCGCGGTGAATAAAGAATATAACTCCGGATCGCATCATCATTGTACCCATATCCCGTAATATTCAGCAACGACAGATAATAAGGGGTAGCAAAGAACGGCATCCCCTTTTTGCGAGCCCTATTCAGCAAATACATCGTCTCCGACGAAAGCGAATTCCCCAAAAAACGATTCAGTTCTGCCGGACTCTTTACCGCCATCGACAAATGGAAACGGAAATCATTCCACCACTTGCTCACCAATTCATACTTCTCCTCATAACTCATCCCCTCCTCAAAATGGAACCGTACCGAAGGCTTCGACTTCCGATTCTCTATCTTCTGAATCAGCAAATGCAACATCCGCTCCTTGTTCTCATCGCGTTCTTCACGCACCTCTTCATCCAGCCCCGTAGCCCACCGGTCATTCCGGCTCTTGATACGTTGCGGCGACGGCAAAGGAACAGTCTCCCCCTGCAAGCGTTTAAACAACTGGAACAATTCAATAAACAAATCCGTCGGCATCTCTATATTCTCCAACCTTTCCGTCAGAAACTGATATAGTAACCGAATCGTCTGTACTGACATATCCTGTCCCGTAGACAGTTCATGGACATCCTGTCCATCATAATGGAGTAAGAGTCGAATTTGCTCCCTCGCCTCCTTCGCCGTCTCGTTCACTACCTCACAAGCATCCAGATACATCAGCAACCCGGCCTTAAAATCCTCCACCGTAGGACTCTTTACAGCCATCTTCACCAACTCCGGCATCTCCTGATTATAGATTTGTTTCAACTGCGAAAAAGTAAGTACAAGCATTTTCTTTTGTTTCATAAGCATCCTATCTTTTTATCGACTAGCAAATTATTGACTAGTGTAGTAAATTATCGACTAATAAATTAACGACCAACAGCCCCAACACCTCCAACACCCCGCAGGTCCCCCCGGCCTCGTCTGCCCGGCGTCAAGCGAAGGTCTTATTCACGGCGTCAAGAAGGGCAGACTGTTTGAGCGTAGCGAGTTTCTGCCCTTTAGCCGGGAATGAGACCTGAGTAGCCGGGCAGACGCAGCCTTGATTTTTTCTTTTTGGTACTTTTTCTTTTGCATCAAGGCAAAAGAAAAAAGTACATAAAGATAATAAAAAAAGCGAAGCCCCAAAAGCCCCGCTTTTCCAATCGTGTATTTCTTTACGATTTATTTTTTCTTTCTAACATTTCGAGCGACTTATTTTTTCGTCTCCGTGTCATCCTCTTTCCGTTTCGGTTCCTTCTTGGCCAGAAGAACGATATTATACACATAATCCGTCATCCATTGTTCCGAATATCCCAGACGTTCCTTGTATTGACGTACGGTAGCAGCTGTCTTGTGTACATCATCCGCCTTCCATACCTGCTTGGTGCAAACATCGTGAACCGTCTTCTGCGTCATCCCGTATAAAGCCTTCTTGAAGATAGACGGCATACGGAATTTCCATTGCATCAGGTTACCCATTAGCATCATCAAATCATTCGAGAAGCCCTGATACATAAACAGATAAGACTGAATATCATTTTGTGTGCGGCAGTTACGTTTGACAGAAGCATCTATCTCTTTGAAGAAACTCTCGTTCAATCCGTAGTCCTGCATCAACATTTTGCGTGAAGCCGATTTCTCTGCCAGTCCCAGTTTGCCGCCTTGCGTCGGTATTTTGAACAAACGTTTGAAGTTTGCTACATCCGGCAAGAAACGGATATTAGTGATACCTAAGTTGGTAGCGATGACTGACTGGAAATAAACCCTTGTCAGTGATATAAAATCTTCTACGTTGCCGACTTTTGTTTCATCGGATTTTTTTTTAAATAAACCAAATAAGCTCATTGTCCTATATCTAATTTTATGATTTACAAATTACAGATAGAGTCTGCGGAAAGATACTATCAAACAAGTCGTCCGCTAAATTGCCGCAAAGGTAGTAAAAACTGTTGGTTTTCACCAACATTCCAAGTCCTTTTCGATCTCCGGCATAGTCTCTTTCTTGAAAACGGGACTTTGGATGCCTGCTTTCTTTTGGGCGCGATAGTCGGAGAGCAGCCGTACTGCGTACTTCCCGAGAAAAAGAATGGCAATCAGGTTGCAGATAGCCATCAGCGCCATCGTGATATCTGCCAGGCTCCATACCATATCAAGAGTCGCAACAGAGCCAAAGAGTACCATGCCGCCTACCAATATCCGGTAGGAGTGCAGTACCCATTTCTTTTCGGTGATGAAGCGAATGTTTGCCTCTCCATAATAATAATTCCCCAGAATACTGCTGAATGCGAAGAAGAACAGTGCTACGGCAACAAATACCCCTCCGGATGCGCCGATCTCATTGGTCAGCGCCTGCTGAGTTAGTTGAACACCGTTGGCAGAACCGTCCAGCGGAGCACCGCTAAAAAGAATGATAAACGCCGTGCAAGTACAAATCAGTAGTGTATCGGTGAATACAGCCAGCGTTTGTATCAGCCCCTGCTTCACAGGATGAGTGACGTTTGCCGTTGCCGCTGCGTTCGGTGCCGATCCCATACCCGCCTCATTGCTGAAAAGTCCCCGCTTGATGCCTTGCATCAGTGCCATTCCGACTCCTCCTCCCAATGCCTGTTCCCAGCCGAAAGCGTGGCTTACGATCAGCGAGATGACTCCCGGCAACTGAGTAATATTGAGTAATACGATGACCAATGCCAGTCCTACGTATCCCAATGCCATAATCGGTACGATAATACTGCTTACCCGGGCAATGCGGCGAATTCCTCCGAAGATGATGAGAAGAGTCAGTGCGGTAAGTATCCCTCCCAACACCGTATGGTCGAAACCAAAAGCATGTTCGGCAGCGGCACAGATTGTATTGCTTTGTACCGAGTTAAAGGCAAAACCGAACGTAATACTGATAAGTACGGCGAAGAGCATCCCCATCCAAGGCTGTTTCAATCCCTTCTTCATATAATAGGCAGGGCCTCCGACGAAAGAATCCTTTCCGCGTATTTTATACAGCTGCGCCAGTGTAGATTCGATGAATGCGCTTGAAGCTCCCAGCAGGGCAATGACCCACATCCAGAAAACGGCTCCCGGTCCTCCGATAGCGATGGCGGTGGCAACCCCTGCCAAGTTTCCCGTACCTACGCGGCTGGCAATGGAGATGGCAAACGCTTGAAAAGAAGACACATGCTTTTCTCCGTGCTTTCCTTTTCCGGCAGATTCGCTGAGCAATACAATCATTTCGCGAATCATGCGGAACTGTACGAATCTTGTCCGCACGCTGAACCAGATTGCGCAGCCTAGCAACATGATAATCAGGATATAAGTCCAGAGAATATCGTTAATCTCGTTGATAAAGTTCATATTTGTATGGAAAAGAATATATTTAGGCACGGATTACACGGATTAACACGGTTTTAGTGCTATGATTACGTAAAACAACCGTGTTAATCCGTGTAATCCGTGCCTAATCCTCAATTTATAATTTTGTTCATTTCTAAAATGATAACTCTTGCATTATTCGCTTTTTATCCGAAAATAGAATTTATGATTTTCGAATACAGGCTCTACTATTTCATAACGAACAAATTTGGCGAGCAGATGTTCGGCTGCCCGTCGGGAAAGTCCGGTCTGGCGACAATAACGGTTGAGAGAAAGCAAAGTACCCTGTTCCAGCAGGTCGAGCAGGAGCTGTTCCCGTTCCGTGTATCGGATCAGTTCTCCCCGTGGACTGTCACTTTGCTGCCATACACGCAGATGAATAGGCGTCGCCAGGATATTCTCGTCCTTGATGCGGAGATAGGCGAGAGGTTTCCCGTTTTCATCTTTTGCATACACAGGCTTGTGCGGGCTTTCTTCGATGGTGGCCACCAGTACCTGCTTGCCTTCCACGATAAATGTCTGTAAAGTATATTCAACTTCCGGAATACAATAAAGTTGTGCAGCGGCTTCTATCATATATTTTTCTTCTTCAGATCGTACTCCGGCTATCCGTCCGTTGTCTTTAACGCCTATCAATAACCGCCCTCCGTCGGTATTGGCAAATGCCGAGAGGCTTTTTGCGATTTTCCGTGCGTCTGAAATTTCAAATTTGAAGTCCTGTTGCTGATGCTCTCCTTCAGCTATCAAACTATGTATATAATCCGTATCTGTAAGCGTTTTCATGGCTACAAAGGTAGGGAAAAATGGCGAAAAGCCCTTTTTTTAGTTTATTTTCGCAGATAAATTCAAAAAAAATATCGTTTTTATGCGTTTATTTCGGGAAACAGTGTATTTTTGCGGCACATTATTAACGAAAAAAATAAAAGGATTATGAAAGAATTGGTAGAAAAAGTAGCAGCTCTGTATGCTGACTTCGCAAAAGATGCTAACGCTCAGATTGAAAACGGTAACAAAGCAGCAGGAACTCGCGCTCGTAAAGCTTCTTTGGAAATCGAAAAAGCAATGAAAGAATTCCGTAAAGCATCTTTGGAAGCTTCTAAGAAATAAGATTTGGAAGTCTACTAAGATATCAGAAAAAAGAAAAATCCCCTTATCTCACAACCGGACAGGCGAGAGATAAGGGGAATTCTTTTATTTACTCTCGGTTCCACTCCTTACTTGCCTCAAAGCAAGGACACGCCTTGATCCATTCTTCCGGCTCTATCTCACCGTTCCCGTTGAGATCGGGACTGAGATCACGATGCCCGCAAATGCGGCAACCGGGAAAATCTTTCAGCAATGTGAGGATAAGCACCCGTAGAGAATGTTTCTGCCACGAAGTACGCGTATCTTTGGGCACTCCCCGACAGTCCAACCCACCTTCATAGCAGATCCCTATACTCTCCTTGTTGAAACCTCGTGCGTGAGCACCGATACGTCCGATAGGGCGGGTAGATTTGATATCACCGTTTCTGCGGATATAAAAATGATACCCCGTTCCGTTGAATCCGCGACGGCGGTGACACGTCTCCAAGTCATGCTCGGTGAAGCTCTTGTCCTCCCGGGTGGCGGAGCAGTGGACGACAATTAGATTGATTGTCCTCATGCGTCCGTACTGTTTTTGCGTTGGATACACTCCTTGTTGACGCACTGCAATGCCATCGCTTCCGACAACCTGCCTTTCAAGGAAAATATCTCCGCATGCATCTCCTTTACCCGGTCGCTCAGGTCGAAGTAATCTTTCAATACCTTTTCGAGCTGTGCCATCAGGAAGCCGTATTGTTCCTTCACAAGTTCGCTGAACTCTTTCACTTCCTGCGCCATTTGCTGGCGTTTCTTGCGACCTCCGAAGAAAGGGAGAATCGTCATAATAATATCAAGTATTTTGTCTAACATATATTTATTGAATCATTGGTGAATAAAGAAAATAGAATCGGGTAGAGTGATCAATCATATTAGTGAAAAAAACATGGCGGAGCTGAAATCTCCCCGCCATGTGTAGTTTACAGTCTTAAACTGTCGGGTCCGGTGCCTCGTCTCCATCATCCCCTCCGGGAGTGTTGCCGCCCGAACCGCCGTTTCCACCATTGCCGCCGTTTCCGCCTCCGTCTTCGTCACTCTTACCACCCAGCACGAAATCCACATTATTCTCGCTTCGGGTACTGGTGTGACTTGCGTTCATCAGCTTCAGCGCCTTGTCCGCAACGAACCGCACATTGACACGGCGAATGCTGCGTACCGTACACTCCTTCATCAGCTCCGTACCGTCACTGGTCAGCGTGATGTGGAACGTACCCAGTCCGTCAATTTTCACTTTGTCGCCTTGTGTGAGCGATGCCCGCAGTTGTTCCACAAAAGCCTCGATGGTATGCTTCACATCTCCGGCGGTCAGTGCCGACTTGCTTTCGATAGCGGTAGCTATCGTGTCGATGTCCATCACCCTCACATTGCCCGACTTCTGACGGATGTAATACAACATGGGAGCATTCTCCTGGTTTACATACTTTCTGCGTTGATAGCGTTCTACTAATACATTCATAATTTCTAAAAAGTTAAGGTTTGGTTAATACTTATGTGATGCTTTTTTCTAACAATACAAAGATACGAAATCTGAGAGGCGAAGTCAAGTAAATAGCACTTTATTTTCCCCTAATATATAAAATAAAATAGAAAAGAAAAGAGCCGGTATTTATACTATAAAATGTAATAATATATATAACTTGATATCTCCCTATCTGGCATGTTTCATCATATATTCCAATGGCGGAACGTAATCATATATTTTTGTCATAGACTGGTTGTGCCCGAAGTAGACGTTTCCTGTCTCCCCGTTGCGTTGTTTGGCTACGATGACCACTCCCAATCCTTCTGTCGGATACCCGCTTTCCTTGTCGATGGTGATGCGCTGCTGTGCCGGACGGTAGAGCAGCATTACAACATCCGCATCTTGCTCGATAGCCCCGCTCTCACGTAAGTGTGCCAGCTCCGGACGGCCTCCGGGACGGTTCTCCGACTCACGGTTCAATTGGCTCAGCAGTACGACCGGAATATGCAGCTCTTTGGCAAGCGACTTCGCTTTTCGGGTAGCTTGCGCTACTTCCTGTTCACGATTCCGGTTGAGCTGCTTGGTAGTCATGTCGCAAAGTTGCAGGTAGTCGATGATGACCATGTCACATTGTTTGCGGCTTTTCAGCAGTCGTGCGCTGGAGCGGACGTGCTCCATGCTGACAGAGGAGTTGTCGTCCACGTAAATGGGCAGTTGCGACAACTCGCCGGAGGTGGTATGTGCTTCCGCTACTTCCTGCGGATTGGCAAGCCCGTTTCGCCACCGGTATGGATTGATGTTGCTGGCAGCGAGTAACCACCGGTCGGCAAGGCGTTCCCCTTCCATTTCGAGGCTGTACACGGCTACCGCTTTTCCTGCTGATGCTGCACTGCGTGCCAGATGGAGGGCGAAGGCCGTCTTTCCTACCGAGGGACGGGCGGCGATAACCACCATCTCTCCGTCTTGCAGACCGCCTGTTTTCTTGTCCAGTTCGTTCAAACCGGTGGGAATGCCGGTGACGCCGTTCACGCTTTTGGCGATGCGGTCTTCGGCTTCTTTGAGGGCGTCGGCCATCAGTGTTTCCATATCCCGCATGTGGTCTTGGTGGCCGGATTCGCCTTCGAGCCGGTCGAGGAGGTTGTGGGCGTCTATCAGTGTGTCGCCGATGTCCATTGTTTCGTCCATGGCGCAGGCGAGGAGCTTGTTGAAGCCGAGAACGGCTTCGCGTGCCAGGTATTTCTGATGGACGATCTGCGCATGGTATTCGATGTGGGCGGAAGAGGCGACTTTGCTGCTCAGCTGTGCGATGGCGAATGCGCCGCCTGCTTCTTCCAGGTTGCCCCGGTGGACGAGTTCTTCCTTGACGGTGAGTATGTCGATCTTTTTGCCGGCCTGATACATGGCTGTCAGACAGGCGAAGATCAGTTGGTGACGGTTGTCGTAGAACATTTCGGGACGTAGTTTGTCGGCGACGAGTGGCAGGGCTTCCTGCTCTATCAGGCAGGCGCCTATGATGGCTTCTTCGAGTTCGGTGGCTTGTTGGTTCATGATGTTTGAGGTGTCGGGGTTAGTCTATGTATTCGTTCAGGAAAGCTTTGTCTTTCAGGTAAGTGGAGGCGTGGGCGATGAAGCGGGTGTCGTTGGTGTGGTAGTAGACATCTTCGATACGGTCGATGGCAAGTTGCCATTCTTCTTTCGTGAGCTTCTCCCATTCGTGGCGGGCACGGGCGACGTTGACTTTGGGCTTCCGCATGATCTGATGGTAGTTGTCCCAAAAGGTGTGGAAAGCTTTGGATGATTCTTCCTCTTTCTGAGAGGAGTCGGCAGGCTGTGCACTTCCAGTCCATAGGTCGTAGTTGATGATGCGGATATGGAAAGTCTTCTCCGGGTGGGGGAGGATCTCGATGATGCCTTCGCGTTCCAGCCTTTTGAAGAAACGGGCGGTCTTATACCGGGTCCATCCAAATAAAATACTCCAATGCAGGTTGCTGATAAGTGATTCGCCACGTTGGCAAAAGATCGTCAGTCCGTGAATGTTGTAGGTTGTTTCCGAATAGTTGGCGTGCGAGAGGACTTGGAAGAAAGCTCCCATATTTTCCAGCTGTCCGCTTCCTGTCTGTTGTTTTAGTAGTGTTCTGGGAATTTTGAAATAGCCTTGTTGAAAGGATGTCTCGGTAATTTGTTTCATTGAATCGTTATTAAATTAATATTATTGGTTGTGGACAAATGATCTTTAAATCCGGCCCGAAGGTACGAAATTGAGAATCTTTTGTCAAGTTCGTATGGACGGTTTTGGCGAATATGGACGGTGCTGGCGTATTTGGACGGAACGAGTTGAAAATAATGTTGGAATGTAATGAGAATAGCATTCGGTTTATGTCGAAAACAGGGGAGAGTGACAGGAAGGAAGACTTGAATGGTATGGGGAAAAGCCAAAAAGAGGAGATGGAGTGTAAACTTGTATTTGAGGGCAGGAGGGTTGCGGTGAAAGTCGCCGGGAAAAATAGAGGTTCTATTGGCTAAGAATAGAACCTCTATTGAGTAGAAATGGAGGTTCTGTTTGATGAAATTAGAGCCTCTATTTTGAGGATTTGCAGAAAAATAAGCCGCCCATACAACCGCCCGTTTTTGAGTGGATGCAACTGATTGAAGTCTAGTCTGTTATGAGCATTAAAAAAAGAGACCCGCCCATACACCCGCCCATATATTATTAATAAATATAATTATCTATATTAATATTGTTCGGACGACTCACTTTTTCTGTGTTTTTTGCCCCTTTCATTCTTCCCCTGTTTCTTGCGTGCCGAAGCGGAAGTGCAGATGAATGTGAGACGGTCCCCAGAGGGATATCAGTATATATTGCTGGTTAGGGCTGAGACGTGTGGTGTTGTGCGTATAGTGTGCCTGTTTTAGGGCATTGAATAGTGATTCGTCATTTTCTATTTCTGCGCGCATTCTTTTGCTTGCCGCGTCTATGTTGCTGTATTCCGGAAAGAATGTCATCGCCAGGTCGGAGAAAGCCTTGAATCCTTTGATGTCCCATGTAATCTCTCCGTTTTCGTTTTCTAAGTTCATTTTAATATAATTTTATTGTTACAAATATGTAGTGCAATTCTGTAAAGACATTGCAAAATTACTAAAAATATATTTGTTACAATAAAATATTTAAATTATTTTCTGGTTAATTCTTGTATTTGTAATTAAAAATATATTTTAAATTTCACCTCTGTAAGCATAGCTTTCAATTCTTCTTTTTCCCTGTTGTTTTGTGTAGATATATTCATGATTTTTTTCTTTAGTCCCTGTTCGCATGTTCGTAGACTGGGAGTTTAGGGCTTTTAGGGGTATCGTGAACTCAACCTCTCTCTCGTTTGTTCTTTTCTTTTCTGCCGGATCAAATCCATCTGTCCGGCGAAAGTCAAAACAATGAATAAAATATACATATATAAGGTTCCAAGTTACTAAAATATTTGTATATTTAGAGTGTAAATTTTAATACTTAGTACAATGTTAAAAGTAGTAGCATTTATGAAGCAGGTAGCCGAAGAGCTACGGATGGGGGGAAACTTTGGTACTGCGCACGTGTATCGTAGCAGTACCAATGCCATCATTGCTTATTGTGGGAAAGGGGATTTTTCTTTTGATAAAGTTACCCCGGAGTGGCTAAAAGGGTTTGAGGTACACCTTCGTGGGAGAGGATGTAGCTGGAATACCGTTTCTACCTATCTAAGGACATTCCGTGCGGTGTACAACCGTGCGGTTAATAGTCGGATGATTATTTATACACCTCATCTGTTCCGTTACGTCTATACAGGTACGCGTGCAGACCATAAGAGGGCACTGTGTGATGAAGACATGAAGAAAGTCTTTACTAAACTATCTTCATCTTCTGCCGTACCTACTACTGTACGGCGCGCACAAGAACTGTTTATATTAATGTTTTTGCTTCGCGGCTTGCCGTTTGTCGATCTTGCCTATCTGCGTAAAAGTGATTTGAGGGATAACGTGATCACTTACCGCAGGCGGAAGACGGGGCGCCCTTTGTCGGTGACACTTACACCGGAAGCGATGATCTTGTTGAAAAGGTATATGAGTCGTGATACTGATTCTCCTTATCTTTTCCCGCTGTTGAAAAGCGGTGAAGGAACGAAGGAAGCCTATCACGAGTATCAGTTGGCCTTGCGCAGCTTCAACCAGCAACTCATGTTGTTGGGCAAAATGCTGGGGTTGAATGATAGGTTGAGCTCGTACGCAGCCCGCCATACATGGGCCACGACAGCCTACTATTGTGAGATTCATCCGGGTATTATCTCTGAAGCGATGGGGCATTCCTCGATTACGGTGACCGAGACGTATCTTAAGCCTTTCCGTAGTAAGAAAATTGATGAAGCTAATAATCAGATTATTAATTTTGTAAAACGATCTATTATAGGAGTAGGCTGCTGATAACTAGACCGTTACTTTGTAGGTAACGGAGCCAAATGGCGTTGCAAAGATGGATATATTTTGGAAAACATGCAAACAAAAAAGATATTTTTTCTGATAAACTACTAAAAAAAGAGAAATAATACGATAAAACGACGGATTTCTTTTGCCAGGGCCTTATTAACCTTTGATTAAGATACAAAGAATTTCCTCCCCTCTGCCGTAGCTCAAAAGCAGGGGTAAAAATGTTTCATGATCAAAATGCTTGGTTTTTCATAAAAGCGGCTTTTCGGAAGCCGGGACAAAGGTGTGCCCGTTACCTACAAAGTAACGGGCTACAGTTGTATGGCGAATATGCTTTTAAGTGTATTGTATAAGGGAAATAAAGGTCGAATGAATTAAGAAAAGGAGGTCGCACAAGGAATGAAAGGAATGAGAAATGAATTTTGAGAAGAAGAATTTGAAGACTATATTTTTATTATTTTTTTAATTTATAAATTAAAAGTTTTTTTATTATGAACAAAAAGTATTTAAGTGTCGTCCTGTTTGGAGCGCTATTAGCGGCTTCAGCGGGTACATTTACTTCTTGTAAAGACTATGATGACGACATCAAGGGGCTACAAGAACAAATTGACGGAAATCAAAGTTCCGTTACAGCTCTTGAAAAACAGCTGGCTACGTTAGATGCTGCTGCTAAGGCTGCACAAACGGCTGCCGATGCCGCCAAAGAAGCTGCTGATGCTGCTAAGGCTGAAGCTGAAGCTGCTAAGGCTGCCGGTGACCAGGCTGCTGCTGATGCTGCTCAGGCGAAAGCTGATGCTGCTGCCGCTCAGGAGGCTGCTGCTAATGCTAAAGCTGAAGCAATAGAAGAAGCTAAAAAGCAGGTGGAAGCGTTGAAGGTACTGTTGCAAGAGTCTATCGACGGAAAAGTTGACAGGGAAGTTTTTGAAGCAGCCCAAACTGCAATTGCAGGTAAAATTGAGGGTATCGAAGAAAGATTGAACAATCTGGATCCGGATCAGGTGGCCGAAGACATGCGCGATGCGAAGCAGGCTATTGCAACTTTGATGGCGGCATATGAAAACTTGAAAATTCAGTCGGCTACATTAGAAGAATATAAAGAAGCTTGTCTTGATTACACTGCTAATGCTGAAGCTATAAAGAAAGCCGTAGAAGATATCGCCACTGCTCAAACAGAAATTGAGAAACTGTGGAATGAAATCAACGGTGAAGGCGGACTGAAAGAACTGATTAACGGTAATGCAGAAGCTATTACAAATCTGAAGAACCAGACTGCTACAGATATGGCTAATCTGGAAGAACGTATCAATAATCAGTTGACTGATATTAAAAATGATATCAAGGACAATATCAAACCGGCTATTGCTGAAATTCAGAAACAAATCAGAGAAGAAATCAAACCTGACTTGGATCAATTGCACATATTGGTTGTAGCTCGTTTGTCAAGCATCACATTTGCTCCTGATTATATTGTAGACGGTGTTGAAGCTATTAAGTTCAGCTCGTTGAAGTATGGTGCGATGGACAAGAGTGAAAATGCAGAAATCCCTACTACTTATAAATTCTCTACAGCTGCTTTGGCAACTGCCAGCTACCACTTCAATCCGGCTAGCTTCAAGTTGGCTAACGCTGACTATAGCTACATTGATCGCACTGTTACAGTGATCAACACTCGTGCTGCTGCCAGCAAATGGGTTGAAATCAGTGGCGAACCGGTTGCTAATGCTGAAAAGGGTACAGTTGACTTCAAACTGCTTCGTCTGAACGCTCACTCAACTCAGCCGGAAAAGAGCGATGTGAATATGATCGCTTTGCAGGCTACATTGAAAGGTGAAGCTGTTGATAAAGACGAAACAGGTGCAGTGGTAACTTCTCCATACGTATCTATCTACGATGATATATTGGATGCATCAGATGTACGTATTGCCGATGATGCTACTTTAACAGAATGGGGAGCTGATGCTCATTACGCAACAACATTTGATGCTTGTAAACTAGAAGAACCTCGATACAAGATGTATTACAACGAAGTATTCAACTTGAAAGACTTGGTTGCAACTTGTTTCGGTGACAATGAAGAAACTAATATTCACCGTAAATTCCCGATCGAGGACTACAGCTTATCATATAGATTTGCTGTAGCAAGTTCTAAATATGAGATTGAAACAGGTGCTACTACTACTGACCAGCAGAAATGGATCAAATGTAATGATGCTGAAGCTGGTTTGTATCAGGCAGAAGATTTCAGCAAAGAAGCTATCGGTCGTACTCCGATCTTGAAAGTTGAACTGGTTGATGCTGACGGTAATGTAGTACGTCGTGGTTTCGTGAAAGTAGAAATCGGAGTTACTAAGAGTGATGATATGACTCTGCCTATGACTTTGGGAACATTGACTTACGAGTGCTCAACAACTGCTGCTACTTATGAAATGAACGAAGAATACATTCGTGAGAACCTGTACCGTAAGATTGCAAACAGTCTTGGTGAAGTTGGTATGAGCCACGAAGAATTCTGGAATCTGTATGACGCTTCTACTGCTACAACTGCTGTAACGAAGAACGGTAGTGCTTATGGAATGTCAGCTCCTAGCATCGTAGACGGTCCTACTTCAGCCGGAGTTGCAACTAAGAAGATTGTTTGGTCATTCAAACATGGTGAACTTGGTAAGATTGGTTCTACTTCTACTTTCGTAGCAAGCATTACAGTGAAGAACAAACTGGCTTCTTCTGAATATCCTGCTGCTGTAACATTCCAATTCACAATTGATGTGAAGTTGCCGACATTTGAAGAAAAACTGGTTAAGAATGATACTTATTGGACCTTGGCCGGTACTTCAGCTGATGATTTTGATGTGAATGTAACAGTTCCGACTGATAATGATGAAGATCCTGAAAACTGCCAGTTCAATCAAGATCTGGAAGCAGCTTATACAGAACATACAGTAACCGGACTTCCTAAATGTGTTGAAGATTACTATGAGATAATCGAAACTAGATCTAATGGTAAGGCTACTACGACTGTATTGTCAGGTGTTAAGATCAATGGAACTGTAATCTCTTTGGATAAGAATGATGATGCGGTTAAGAAAGCATTGAATAGCGAAGGTGGTCTGCAGGCTGTAGTTAAACATGTTTATAAATTGGAGAGCGGTGATGAGCTTTCACAACATAGCTTCGTGGTTAACTTTATCCGTCCTGTTAATCTGAATATGCCAGGTGAAATTTCTTTGCAGGATGCTAAGACTGGTGGTGATATCGCTAACTTCCAGCATAATAAATTATTGACAGACTGGAGAGGTGAAGCGATTACTGCTCCTTATCAGGAATCTGTTACAGGAAGTGTATCTTATTGGGACTTCAAGTATACTCCGAAGTATGAATATGTTGACGGCCACTATGTACAGACACAAGAAGCTAAGTTGAATGTGATAACTAAGAAAGTTTCTTTCACAGCTGTTAAGCCTGTAACTATGTATACTGCAACTGCAACATATAGCTATCTTAAATATAAGAAAGTTGGTTTCATGAAGTATGAGTGGGTTGAAGAAGATAGAGCTACTTTCACTGCTGAAGCAGAAACGCAAGCTGATGCTGATAAGGCTATTGAAGCTCAACTTCGCGCTAAGGGTTGGGAAATTCATCCTTTTGCTAAAGTAGATCAGATTGGAAAAACTGAATACACCAATAGAGTTATCTTAGAAGGTCAACTCGTTGAATACACTTACGTAGCAGGTATCGAGTATACTCCGGCTAAGTACGAATGGATTGATGGTACTTGGGAAGAAGTTAAACATGAACATTCTGACTATCCTAACTTCAACGGATCAGTTGATGGAGAAACTGCTGGATGCGGATGCTATGTATGGACTACTTACACAGAAACAACTGATCAATGGGTTGCTGGACAATACTGGTACTTCTATGGCCCATTCGGTGAAGTTAAATTGGATGTAACGAAAGCTACTACCAATTTGGCTAATGGTAAGTTGCCTAACGGTGCTACTTTGGTTCAGGAAGGTAATACTGTTAAGTATGTGAATGTTAATTCACCGGTAGGATCTGAATATAAGATCTTCATCCCTGCTACTGTAAATTACGGTTGGGGTACTGCTACTTCTCAGTTGACTATTTTGGTGAAACCTGTTAAGTAACAGTTGATAATGTGTGAATGTCTTTGAAATGATTCTTAGACAGAATAAATCTAAAAGGGGGCTCTACAGAAGGGCCCCCCTTTTTCACAAAGTTTTTCATAAGACTTAAAATAAAAATATTATGAAAATAAGAAATTTGCTATTATTATCTCTGCTTACTGTCAGTAGTACTATGGCGTTCGCTCAGGAACAGCGAATCAAGGAAGAAGGTAAGACAGTGTTCAAACCTCATTGGTCTATGCAAGTACAGGCGGGAGCCGCTCACACAGTAGGCGAAGCCGATTTTACCGATTTGATCTCTCCGGCAGCAGCCGTCAATGTAGGGTATAAGTTTGCACCCGCATTTGGAGCCCGTTTAGGCGTAAGCGGTTGGCAGGCAAAGGCAGGATGGGTCACTCCTTCTCAAACCTATCAATACAAATATCTGCAAGGCAATCTGGACCTTATGGCAGACCTCAGTACTTTATTTTGTGGTTTTAATCCGAAACGTGTATTCAACGGATATATTTTTGGCGGCGTAGGATTGAATCATGCTTTCGACAACGACGAAGCAAATGCACTGGACACAAGATCTCACGAACTGGAGTATCTGTGGCAAGACAAACAAAACCTTGTAGCCGGACGCTTTGGACTGGGATGCGACCTGCGCCTCAATGACCGGCTGGCTATCAATATTGAAGGAAATGCAAACGCTCTTTCCGACAAATTCAATTCCAAAAAGGCAGGCAACTGCGACTGGCAGTTCAATGTTTTGGTTGGTCTGAATATCAAATTAGGCAAGAGCTATAAGAAAACAGCCCCGGTATACTATGAACCGGAACCGGTAGTAGAGCAACCGAAACCTCAGCCTGTGGTAGAAAAGCCACAGCCGAAACCGAAACCGGCAGTAGTAGTGGAACCGATGAAACAAAATATTTTCTTTGCTTTAAATTCTGCGAAAATTCAGAATGACCAGTTGTCGAAGATTGACGCGATGGTGGCATACATGGAAAAGTATCCGAACAGCAAAGTTGCCATCACCGGATATGCCGACAAAGAAACCGGTAATCCGAGAATCAACCTGGCCTTATCCGAGAAACGTGCGAAGAACGTTGCCGACGCACTGAAAGCCAAAGGCATCGCAGCAAGCAGAATCGTAACGGACTTTAAAGGAGATACTGTACAGCCTTACCGCGTGCCGGAAGAAAACCGGGTAAGTATCTGTATTGCGGAATAATATTTTCCCACTTCTCGTGCGGGGTTTTCCCTATTCCTCTATTCTATTAATAATAAGATGAGGTACCCTGCATGATGAGTAAAAAGAGGAAGCCCGTGCTTGTGAAAGCCCGGACTTCTGTAATGAACCCTTTTTTTCACTTAAATGTGAAGAAAAACCCCACGTGAACAGATGGAAAACGATGCTTGTGAAAGTCTTTTTTTCCGCCTTCTGTTCTTTGCAGAGGATGCCCCTCACATTTTCCCACGGGCATCCTCTTTTTTTATATATATAGAGACTGATTGTTTTGTTTATAAAGAACAAAATGCGTGTGATTTGGTTCATTATCACCCAAGCATTCCGATTAAAATCGTATATTTGCGGCTCTAATCAGATTGGGTCCATGAACGAAAATGTCCTCGCTAAACTAAAGATTCTGGCAGAATCCGCCAAGTACGATGTATCCTGTGCATCCAGCGGTACAGTGCGCTCCAACAAACCGGGCATGCTGGGCAATACCGTAGGAGGATGGGGAATCTGCCACAGTTTTGCCGAAGACGGACGGTGCATCTCCCTGCTCAAAGTCATGCTGACCAATTATTGTATTTACGACTGTGCCTACTGCATCAACCGGCGTAGCAATGATCTTCCCCGCGCCACCCTGTCTGTGTCCGAACTGGTGGAACTGACAATTGAATTTTACCGGCGAAACTATATCGAAGGCTTGTTTCTCAGTTCCGGTGTGGTCCGTAGTCCCGACTATACAATGGAACGGCTGGTATGCGTGGCGAAAGATCTGCGTCAAGTGCACCGCTTCAACGGATATATCCATCTGAAAAGCATTCCCGGAGCGAGCCGGGAACTGGTGAATGAAGCCGGTCTGTATGCCGACCGTCTCAGCGTCAACGTAGAAATACCCAAAGAGGAAAACCTCAAACTGCTCGCTCCCGAAAAGGACCATAAGAGTGTGTTCGCCCCGATGAAGTATATTCAGCAAGGAGTGCTCGAAAGCAAAGAAGAACGGCAGAAGTTTCGCCACGCTCCGCGCTTTGCCCCTGCGGGACAGAGCACGCAGATGATTGTAGGAGCTACCTCCGAGTCGGATAAAGATATTCTTTTCCTTTCGTCGGCTCTCTATGGGCGACCGACGATGAAGCGTGTTTACTATTCCGGATATGTCTCCGTGAACACATACGATACGCGGCTGCCCGCACTGAAACAACCGCCTCTGGTACGCGAGAACCGTCTCTATCAGGCGGACTGGCTGCTGCGCTTCTATCAGTTTAAAGTGGACGAGATAGTGGATGACGCTTATCCCGATCTCGACCTGGAGATAGATCCGAAACTCTCATGGGCTTTGCGTCATCCGGAGCAGTTTCCGGTCGATATCAATAAGGCAGATTATGAACTGTTGCTCCGTGTGCCGGGTATCGGGGTGAAGTCGGCTAAGCTGATTGTGGCATCCCGCCGTTTTTCCCGTCTAGGCTTTTATGAATTGAAGAAGATAGGCGTAGTGATGAAAAAAGCGCAGTATTTCATTACGTGCAGGGAACTGCCTTTGCAGATGCAGACGGTGAACGAGCTTTCTCCGCAGCGGGTACGCAGCCTGCTGCTCCCGAAGCCGAAGAAGAAGGTGGACGACCGGCAGCTGGTACTGGATTTCGGAGAATAGAAATAAAGAAGATGTCTGGAATATATTGTAAAACCGGGAGATAATGAATGTTTATATCTACGATAAAACCTTTGACGGGTTGCTGACTGCTGTCTTCGACGCTTATTTTCGTAAGACCTTTCCCGATTTCCTGTTGTCGGAAGGGGATGCGTTGCCTTTGTTTTACGATGAGCTGCATACGGTGGTCACCGACGAAGAGAAAGCCGCCCGTGTGTGGCGTGGTTTGCAGAAGAAGGTTTCCGCTTCCGCGCTCGGCTGCCTCACCCAGAGCTGGTTGTCGGAATTGCCGGATATAGGGATGCTTATTTTTCGTTATATCCGTAAGGCGATTGACGCTCCTCGCTCTATCGAGACTAACTTCGGTGATCCGGATGTACTTCAGCTTGCTCAGATTTGGAAGAAGGTGGATGGCGAACGGGTGCATCTGATGCAGTTCGTACGTTTTCAGAAAGCGGCGGACGGTACTTTCTTTGCTGCCTTTGAACCGCAGTACAATGCCTTACCACTGACTATCCAGCACTTCAAGGACCGCTTTGCCGATCAGAAGTGGATTGTCTATGATATGAAGCGGCGTTATGGCTTTTACTATGATTTGCAGGAAGTGACTACGATCTCTTTTGATGACGACAGCAAGGCCGCTCATCTGATTACGGGCATGCTGGACGAGAGTCTGATGGATGAGAACGAGAAGATCTTTCAGAAACTCTGGAAAACGTATTTCAAGGCTATCTGCATCAAGGAACGTATGAATCCGAGAAAGCATAAAAAGGATATGCCTGTTCGCTACTGGAAGTATTTGACGGAAAAGCAGGGAAATGAGAAATGATGAATTTCTTCATTCTATCCGCTGCACCGTTACATCCGGAAAGTTCTGCATCAACGAAAGCAGATGTCCTTCATCATTGTTCCGTTTCGATTTGATGACCATTGTGACCTGATAGGATTCCATTTCACCCGGATGTAGTGTTTGCATTTCGTAAGAGACAATCATATAATCTTTTGAATTGAATCTGTCTGCTATCTGCTTTAAAGTATCTTTGTTGTTAGTAGAGAATGCGATCATTGAGCTTTTCATGCCTACGCTTTTGAAGATATAGCTGAGTAGTTCCAGTCCGATCAGAGTCAGTACGGTAGTGGCTATGCCGATGGCGTACATTCCTGCGCCGACTGCCAGACCGATGCCGGCTGTGGCCCATATACCGGCGGCTGTAGTCAGTCCGCGGACGATTTGTTTCTGTAGAATAATGGTTCCCGCACCGATAAATCCGATGCCGCTTACTACTTGTGCCGCTACACGACTGGGGTCGAGTGTCACACTGTTTTCTTTGATGATCTCCTGAAATCCGTACTGCGAAACAATCATAATCAGGGCACTGCCCAATGATACGAGGAAGTGAGTGCGGTATCCGGCTTCCTTGGCACGGTATTCACGGTCCAGTCCGATGATGGCTCCCAGTATTCCTGCGACCAGTAATCTTAACATAAAATCAACGTTCAACATCATAGGTTCGGTCTCCTTTCTTTTCTTTGTTTGTTTCTTTAGTTCTTGTTTTTCTGTTCTTATTTCTTCTGTTCTTTTGTTTCTTCTGCCTTTTTCTTAAAAAACGGTTAGTCCTATAAATATACAATTCTTTTCTCTTTTTGTGCTATTAATTTAGTAATATTTGAATGTAGCGTCTGCATTTTATCGTATATTCGCAGTCAAAACCGTGCATCACGCCAAAGATTGAATAAGAAATGGAGAAAAGGATATTTTACATCATTAGTTTTCTGATGATATTTTGTATAGAGGTGCTCATAGCCTTGTATGTGCGTGATAGTTTCGTACGTCCTTATATGGGAGATGCTTTGGTGGTAGTACTGGTGTATAGCTTCGTGCGTATATTCATCCCGACAGGGATTCCCCGCCTGCCGTTTTATGTCTTCCTGTTCGCCTGCTTTGTCGAAATTCTGCAATATTTTCAATTGGTGGAAACGCTGGGAATCACCAACCGTGCATTAAGAATTATTCTGGGATCTACGTTCGATTGGAAAGATATCGTCTGCTATGGGGCAGGATGTATCTTTATTTTCCTGTTTGAACGGATATTCAGACGACGTTGACCTGAATCACAGGTCCGGATTTAAATCATGTCCGCAATACTTGCAGAACTTCGCATTGTCTTCGTGTCCGGAACGATGGCAGTTCGGACATTCTTTGTCTCTTCTCCGTTTGTAGTCTTTCATCATAGAGGCGGACACAATGCCGGTAGGTACTGCAATGATGGTATAGCCGATCAGCATGACACATGCTGAAAGAAACTTTCCCAGTCCGGTGGCAGGAGTGATATCTCCGTATCCTACGGTAGTCATCGTGACAATAGCCCAATAAATGCTGTTCGGGATGTTGTTGAACTGAGAGCCGGGAATATTCCCTTCTATCATATACATGAGCGTTCCGATGGAAGTAACCAGTATCACGACAAACAGGAAGAATACAGCAATCTTTTTACTGCTTTCCCGCAGTGCGGTGAGCAGCCGTTCGCCTTCGTTTAAGAAGTTGAACAGTTTAAAGACACGAAATACCCGTATCAGCCGGAATGCGCGGATGATAAGCAGATAGCGTGCTCCCGGAAACAGTAAACCGATATAAAGCGGCAGGGTAGCCAGCAGGTCCACGATACCGAAGAAACTGAAAATGTATTTCTTGGGACGGGGAGAACAATAGATCCGTGTCAGATACTCAAAAGTAAAGAAACCGGTAAATAGGTATTCCATTACGACAAATGGAGTGGTCAGACAGGAGGGGAGTCCTTTCAGACTTTCTATAATGACAAGCAACACACTGGCAAGGATACAACCGATAAGAATCACATCGAACAGCTTTCCCGAAGGAGTGTCCGACTCAAAAATGATAACGTATAACTTATGTTTCATTTTTTCGTTATGCAGGAAATGATGGATTCTTTCTTTCAGTTTCATGCGAATAATCAGTTACTTGTTATTCATAGAATGCTTGCTTCTCAATCTATTACCCAATGCTTGTTGTATGCCACGGTTTTCTTTGGATCATAATACATTCCTTCTTGTGTCGGTATATTGAGAACGTATGTTTTTCCGGTCCTGTTCTTTAGACTTTGTTCGCGCAGCCAAGGGTTAGCATCCCGAAGTTGGGCATACGTGATTCCCTGCTGTTTGGCAAAATCGCTCAGGCTGGCGATGGGGGTGCTGACGGTGATCTCTTTGTAGGGGATAGGCGGATATAGGTGTTCCTTTTTCAACAGGAATCCATATCGTTGCGGATTGTTGAATATCTCCTTGACTGCCAGCAGGCGGAACATATACCGGGAAGTTTCTTCTACCAGCCATAAGTCCATCGCATGACTGGCAAGCTGCTGGTCGAGTTGGGACGAAATTCGTCCTTGTCCGGCATTGTAGGCAGCGGATACTGCCATCCAGTCTCCGTATTTGGCATAAGCCTGTTTGAAGTATTTGCAGGCTGCTACCGTTGCTTTTTCGATGTGGTAACGTTCGTCTACATTTTCATTCACTTCCAGTCCGAATTCGCGTCCCGTAGCGGGCATGAACTGCCATAATCCGGCTGCACCGGCGGGAGAACGGGCTATGTTGTTGAGGTTACTTTCAATAACCATCAGGTATTTGAAGTCATCGGGGATACCGTTCGCTTTCAGAATCGGTTCCACTATCGGGAAGTAACGGTTGGCACGCTTGATGAGTAGCATAGTGGTGGAGTGCATATAGGTGAACGCCATCATCTCCCGGTCCATCCGCTCACGACGGTCGTAGCGGCGGAGGTCGATTGTCTCTCCGTCAAAGGTGACCTGTTCAGGGACGGTGGGTGGGGTGACGCAATAAGGCACTTCCGATTTGGCGGAATGCTGCTCGTCTACATGGCTGCTACCGATCAGGATGGGGAGGGTAGCTCCGATACAGAATACTAATATAAAGGTTAGAATGTAGTTGATCTTGGTAAATTTCTTCATTTTCTGTTTTCTTTTAGTCATTGGTTGGGTTCTTATTCCAATATCTGGCAACCACGGCAATAATAAATGCTACCGCCAAGATAATTCTCCTTGACGATGGTTTCTCCGCAACGGGGACAGGCTTTGCCTGCCGTATCTTTAGAGAGGCAAGCAACGTACTTGCCGTTCGCTCCGAATAGGTCCGATTCCGTGCTTCGTCCGCCCTGCCGGTAGATATCGTCCATGGTCTCCTTTACTTGATAGAACAAATTTTCTTTCTCTTTGTCTGTTAATGTGGCTATTTTTTTCTTCGGATGGATGTGGGCATGATACAAGATGTCCTGTAATACACCGTTTCCCAATCCCGGAATAGTCTGCTCTGTTGCAAGAAAAGCTTTGGCAGATTTCTTCTGTGCGCCTTCCTCATTAATCAGTCCGAGAAAATATTCTTTGCTGAAGGTATCTGTCATCACTTGCGGTTTGCTTTTCGCTATCCGGTAATATTCGGAAAGCATGCCCGTAGCGGCATTCTTGTCATAGCACATGAGTCCGCCGTACATCCGTACGGAAGCTATCAGGCAGCTTTCATCCTCGAATGCGATAAGTAACTGATGCTTGGCCGGCAGCTTGGTCCCCGGAGTCAGATAACGCAGATTTACTCCGTCTGTGAGTACGAGCACTTTATCTTCTATTGTTATCTCTACCATGCCTCCCTGAGACTGTGCACCGTTTATTCTCTTACCGACCAGCCATTCGGCAAACTCATCGGAATTGCCGTTAAACCAAGCGAATTTGTGAGGGCTGAATTGAATAAATACATCTGTTATTCTTTTTCCTACAACTGTCTCAGTGAGTTGTTCGCAGAGATAACGGGCTTCGGGTGCTTCTATCATATAGTCTCTATTTATGATTTTATAAATGTTTTCATGCAAATATAATATTTATTAGTCAGAACTAAACTAAACCGGTTGAACAAAAAGTGACGAAGGACCAGGCATTTTAATGTGATTCTTATTATCACTTATCACTTTTTAGACTTAGAAGCTTATTAACCAATAACATGACGGTGATAATAAGTAGTGATAATAGAGTGACAATAAAAGGACCTCTGCTTTTCTATTGTCACTGTTAAGTAGTGGAATTCTGGCTCCTTTTGTAGGATGATATACCTGCATTAATAGGCTATGTGTTGTTTATTAAGCAGTTTTGTATGTTACATTAATATCTTTTGATAGTAATGTAGATTCGTTTCACGTACGTGAATCAATAGATTCACATGCATGGTCTCATCGGTTCACGTATATGGTCTGAATGGCTCACATATATGAAACTGGAAAATATTACTGATATAGAAGGTTGGTGAAGCGTTCTTTATGTATTGTTGTGGCTGGCTTTTATTCTAATATGTACTACCTTATATTTCGGCATTAACGATACAATAGTTATATGTGATCGGAGGAAAAAGATATAAGGTTTGCTTCTTGTACAGATATATAAAAATATTCAAAACAGAGTGAAGGATTTAATCTTGCTTTAAAGTTTAAATTCCTTCACAATGTTCTGAATATCAAGTTAAAGTCTAGTTTTATTATTTGATATAGATGGCTTATAGATAGTCAGTAAGTATCTAATCTAAGTGTTATTTTATAAACTATATATGTTGTATTTATATCTTTTATTTAGTAGTGATAAGATTAATCGGTAAGATTGTTGCTGTTACATCACCGCTAGATACGTCATATAGTTTATAGGTATTATTAGATTCTGCTCTGATAATAGGGTCGTAGAAGAAGAAGGAAAGAGTTCCCAATTCGTCAGAACCGACTGAAGTTTTAACAGTAGTGGTATTTGTCGAGGTAGTGGTATGAGAGAAGCCATATCCCAATTTGGCAGATAATTTAACACTATCTATGCTACCACCTCCTTCAAGTGAAAAATCGGCTTTGTTTGTGAATTCATTTACTACAGTTACTGTTTTTTCTATTGTTTGATCGGGATCGAATTCCTCAACATACATATGAATGGAAAGGGCTTTATTATATAAATCCCATGGTAACATGAAAACTTTGTTGTCAATATTTGCATTAAGCTGTTCTGGGTAAATCCATTTTGATCTTAGGTTATTGATATCTACCGAATAGAAATTTTTTGATTGTCTGAATGCTGTGCCGTTTTTATGATGAAGATGTATTTTTTCTATAGAGAACACATCTTTTGCCTTTATAGAAAATACAAGCTTATGTTCCATCGCATCTTTATTTGTTTCTCCGGCAATATACGATTTGAAACGGAATTCAAAATTACCATCCGTCCATATCTTTTGAAGAATTTCTTCATTTGAAAGGTAGCGTTTTGCTTGGGTTAAATTTTGTAATCTTTGATCACCGTCAGCATCTGCAATTCTTCCAAATGCAGTAGCACTAATTCTGAATCGGTATAATTTTTCTCTGATATTTCTATTTAAGGTTCCGGGAGTATTTGTTTTATTAATACCATAATAAATATAATCTCTTTGGCAGGCATTAGGAACATTTTTGAATTCTCGCCAGGCGTTAATAGCTGTGGCTACTACATCTTTGCTAACATATTTATTCAAATCTTCGGTTGCTTCTAAATCATTGTCAGCATCATAATGCCGGGTTTGCACCTTTTTGCTCCCATCAAAAGCGTCACTTATAAATTCATAAGTAGCCTCTCCTGATCTGGTATTAATACTAGTAACTTTCATGCGTTCGTTGTTTTTCACAACAAGGCAAGGAAAATCGGGAATATCTCCTTTTACCATATTACCAATGTTTTCACCATTTTCATACAGTGTGTTGTTTTTGTCATCTCTGCATAATACAGCTACTTCTTTGTCGCTTGTATCCCAAGTTGCTGCATTAAAATCCCAGAATAGAGATAAATCCGGAATCATTATATTTAGTAGAGGAAGAGACTGTTCTATTTCAGACAGTTCGTTTGCTTCTTTGCAGTAGGATAGCAATACATCTCTGAAACTTTGATCGCCGAATACTTTTTTATCTTTAATCATTGGATAGAAAATGTCATAGTCATTGTCGAATTGTGCTAAAGCTTCTTTCTTTAAAAAGCTACGTACTTCAACATTGCTGGATGCGGCTTGTGACAGTAATTTGGCGAACTTTAGTTGTGCATCAGCAGTTGCTGATACGGGTGAATTACTTGTATTCTCATTGATAGGAGAAGTTCCTTCCTCTTGAGAACACGAAAACATGAAAAATGCACTTGCGAGCATTAATAAAACCTTTTTCATAATGCATGTTTTTTATGAAAGTTAGTAATAGATAAAAATTATCTGGTTCCGTAAGAACCATTGATTATAATAGAATCTTTTGGATTATCTAAACGATAAAGTACTCCGTCAAGTTTTACTTCAAGAATAGGATGAGTGTCGTCTGCATAAGTCAGATTGATGACTTCTGCTCGGAACGGGTTCTCCTTTTTGGGAATATAAAGAATATATCTATTTTCATATTCATCGCTTTGTGTATCTCGACTTATTTGTATTCCATCATAAATGAAATCTGATCTTGTAGAAAGTGTAATATAACGTACTCCCATGTATAAATCAAAGATATTTATACCCATTGATTCGTTTTCACTATATTTTATCCCTGTAGACATTCCTATCACTGTTTTCATTTTTATGGAATTAGGCTCATCTTCTTCAGAAGGTAAATAGTTTAAAATATGTTTAGATGTACGAACTGGCCAATCACCATGTCCTACATTTTCTACTGCTATTTCTTTTCCGTTTATAGTACCTTTAAAGTATCCCCAATACCATGAATCATCTTTAGGAGCAGGAGTTTCATTATCATCGTTCCCGCACGATGATAGAATAAACATTCCGAAGAATGCTCCGATCAAATAAATGTTTAGTCTCATCTTTTTTTATTTTTTTATTCGCTTTCTTCTTCTACAATATCTCCGGTTATATCCATTATGGGAGAGATAATCTTTACTGTATAAGGATAACCGTTTGGAGTTTCTATATACAATGTTTGACCTTTGTTTATGAAGGTAGGAGGTTCATGAACTATGGTTTTCCCGTTTTTATCTGTAATAGTTATTTCTGCATCCGGCAGAGGTGACAGAAAGATGATTTGTAGGCAACTGTCGGTTTCTTGCACATCCATATCAAATTCAATAGGAGAACGAGTTGTTGCTTTGTTCCTTAGAGTAAATGAGGTAAGGCGAATTTTGTGCTTATGCTTATTTAGTATTGCTGCACTCGTTGGTATAATAAATAATACCGATAATAAGATAAATAAAAACTTTGCTTTCATATTCAATTCTTTTATTGATTTATGGAGGCAAAGGTATGGAGTATTAGTATAGATGAATAATATTTGCAGTCACATTCCTGTTTTGTAATATGTTGATAACTAGTGAAATAATGAAATCAGTAGTCACACTTTACATTTCTTCGTCTTTCATTTTCTCTTTTATTCTTAATTTACGCTGGTTAATGGGATGCGTATTGTTATAACCGAAACAAAGTGCAATAGTTAGAGGTTGTAATTTTGCCTCATTTAGGCAGAGATATAAAATATCTTCTTCGGTCAACTTGGGATACTTTTTTTGTAAGTATGATATATAATCGGCATAAATTTCGAAAATAGTCTTTTGAAGTTTCTTTAGTTCTGCATTTGTTAATACCTTCATTGCTTTTTTGTCAGATACTTCTTGTTTCGAAAGGGCGATAATTCTCTTGTATATATCACTTTGGGTAAATAACCAATTTCTCAGTTCATGCTTTTCTTGTCTAAGTCTTTCTATTGTAGATTCTCTTTCCTGTATTTCATCTATCTTATTCGCTTGGTCTTGTTTCAGATTACGTTGTTCTTCTTGCAGCAAACTGATTATTGATTGATTATCTTCAATGATAGTCTGCGTTAAAGATAGTTTATATTGGGTTTGCTTTAAATTCTGTTGATATAGAAGTTGTATTCTTTTTCTTTTGTTAATATGGTATTGATAGAACAATATAATAAGTAAGCAAGAAAAAATGAAGAGTGTAATTATGAGCTGAAGTCGATGTTGCTCTTTTATTTGCTCTTCCCTAATATGAATTTTGATATTATATTTATTAATGAGTTGTTGTTGCTCGCTGTATTGTTCTGTACTATACATAGAATCTAAAATTTCTACATGTTCTTCTAAATAGGCAGATGCAGCTTTGTAGTTTCCTAGATCTTTTTCAATATCATACAAACTTAATAAAACAGCGCCTCTACCTGCTATATTTTTAGTATCTTCTAAATTTTTATTGAGATAATAGATGGCAGAGTCTTTATTTTCTCCTCTTTCGTACAATAAGCTTCCAAGATGACCATAATAACTTCCTGGTATCTTTCCTTGTGGAAACCATTTAATGGCATTGCGTGCATGATACAATGCCGAATCTGCTTCTTCAAATTCATCGTAACTAATGCTTAGATTGAATTCGGATATGCTTATCATAGAAGAGTCACCTGAATCTAACGCATAGTCAAGTGCTTTACGTTGGATTATTATTGCCGAATCTTTTTGGTCTTGTGTACAATAATATAAACTAAAACTATTTAATGCAACAGATTTATCTTTATCTGTGATGCAGCATTTATATAGTTCCCGATATGCTTTAAACGCCTCGTCATAGTAATTTACGTCGAAATAAAGATTTCCCAATGAGCTGAGCGTATGTCGTTTGATCTCAATTTCTTTCGGATAGTCTTTCAATATGGTCAGCGCTTCTTGCAAATGGGTAATAGCCTCTTTGGGGCTATTTATTTCTATTTCCAACCGTCCTTTATAAAGTAAAGCTACAGCCCGCTCTTTCTCGTCGTCGTCATAATAACGCAAAGCTAGATTCAGTAATGAATCACAGGGTAGCAGTGATTTCTCGCATTTATCTGTTGCACGTGCTAAAAGTAGGGCATAGCGGGCAGATTCTTTGTGAGAAAGCTCTTGCAGTGTAGGCAATGTTTGAAGTAATTGCAATGCGCTGTCGGGATGTTCTTCTAGCAGGGATTCAACTTGTATGAATGATGCCTCGGTCTGTTCTCTTGAATAGCAGGAATAGAGTAAGAATATCGATAGAACTAGAAGTATGTGTATTTTAGTCACAAGTCTTTGTTTTTATAGTTTGTATGTCTGTGCAAAGATAAGGTTTATTTATTAGAATAATATTTATTCGTATAATAAAAGAACCTTTTCTGCTTTTAATACGTTTTTCTAGTATAGTTGAAAAAATGAAGAATCAAGATGAATATAGCAATGACCGGAGCCACCGGATATATAGGCAAACATCTCTCTAGCTATCTGACCGAAAAGGGTGGACACCGGATCATTCCTCTGGGAAGGGCGATGTTTCGGGAAGGTATGTCCGGACTTTTGGTTCAGACGCTGACGCATTGCGATGTCATTATCAATCTGGCAGGCGCTCCCATTAATCAGCGTTGGACACCGGAGCATAAGCAAGAACTTTTCAATAGCCGGATCACAGTGACACACCGTATTATCCGTGCCTTGAATGCTGTCAAAACCAAACCGAAACTGATGATTTCGGCATCCGCCGTAGGTTATTATCCTTCTTTGGTGGAATCGGACGAATATACTCAGACTCGTGGCGATGGTTTCCTGTCTGACCTTTGCTATGCGTGGGAGAAGGAAGCGAAACGTTGTCCGCAACCGACAAGACTTGTTATTACACGTTTCGGGGTCGTGCTTTCTCCCGATGGAGGAGCGATGCAGCAGATGCTCCGACCGCTGCGTGCAACGAAAGTTGCCGCCGCCATAGGGCCGGGTACGCAACCTTTTCCGTGGATAGACATTCACGACCTTTGTCGCGCTATGGTCTTCTTTATAGAGAATGAAGAACTGAGAGGTGTTTTCAATCTGGTTGCTCCTCAATCCGTTTCACAACTCTCATTTACACGCGCGATGGGAAAGGCGTATCATGCCTGGACTACTTTTATTGTTCCTCAGACTGTCTTTCGTTTACTGTATGGTGAAGCCGCCTCTTTTCTGACAGCCGGACAGAATGTACGTCCTACGCGCTTGCTGGAAGCCGGATTTCACTTTTCCGTGCCCACCATCAAGAAGCTTTTTGAAGAAACGGATCGTCATACGGTAGAGCATCTTGACTTGGAGCGATATATGGGGCTCTGGTACGAGATCGCCCGGTATGACCATCGTTTTGAACGTGGACTGACAGAAGTGACTGCCACTTATATCCTCCGTCCCGATGGGACGATCCGCGTAGAGAATCGGGGTTGCAAGCGTAACTCACCTTACGATATTTGCCGGACAGCCACCGGACATGCCAAGATTCCCGATCCCGCGCAGCCCGGTAAGCTGAAAGTTTCTTTTTTTCTGAATTTCTATTCTGACTATTATGTGTTGGAACTGGATCAGGAGAACTACAACTATGCCCTTATCGGCAGCAGTACCGATAAATATCTTTGGATATTGAGCCGTACCCCGCAGTTGACGGAAGAAATAAAAAAGAAATTGGTCACTGCCGCCGAACGTCGTGGTTATGATACGAGCCGGCTGCAATGGATTGAACAACTTAAAAAATAGACATCATGGATTACGAAATTACTCATCAGCCCGAACAGAAACTGTTCAAGACGGAAGTTGACGGTCGCACCGCTTTTGTAGAATATCGCCTGTTAGGTGATTATCTCGATATTATTCATACCATCGTCCCCAAACCGATAGAAGGACGGGGGATTGCTGCCGCACTGGTGAAAGCTGCTTATGACTTTGCACTCGCCAACGGGATGAAGCCGAAAGCTACCTGCTCTTATGCTGTGAGATGGCTTGAACGCCATCCGGAGATGAATGCGGATAATTAGATAAACAGGGGCTGACCTAAAAGAACGAAAAGTTATTTTCTCTTTGTGGCAATGGATATTGGTAACAAAGAAACGTTTGGAAGAAGAACTTTCGGGTCAGTCCCTTTTTAGTTTATAGTTTCCATCTTTTAAGTTGAGGGAAGAACTCTTTCATCGTTACCCGCGCCTCATCTATCGTGTACTTCACTTCCGAATCCTTATTAAACTCATCAAGGTAGTTCAGGTTGAGCTCAATCATTTCATCCATGGTACATTCTTTGGTAAACTGCCCGTTTGCATAGCAATAATGGCAATACTCTTGATTTTTACTGCCATCGGCTTCTGTTCCGAATGTAGACTCATCTATCGGCATAGCACAACTCTGACAAATTTTCTGTTCCATCTTTTATTTATTTAAGTGATTAAAAGTATGATAAATAACTCTCTTTTATCTGCTTACAAATATAGTTGCTTTTCATCGGTATTCGGTTATCCAATCTTGCTATTTTGTTTTTACCGGCATCCGTTTCCATATCCATCGGGGAATCATTCGCCAGAAGAATACGAGTATGCGGTAGCGTCCGTCGATGATGGCTACCCGCTGTTTCCGATGAAGTGCACGGACAATGTGACGGGCAGTTTGACCGGCTTTCATCAGCATCGGGTAATGCTTTCCGTCATTCAGTAAGTCGGTAGCTACAAATCCCGGTCGGATATCGGTGAAGTGAATGTTTAACTTTTGCAGATGGGCAAGTTGTTCAAGAGCATCGATGTAAGTGTTCTGAAAACGCTTTGTGGCAGAGTAGGCAGGGGCAACTCCCAATCCTTTGGTACCGGCAATCGAACTGATGACAGCCAGATGTCCGCCTCCGTTGTGCTTAAAATAGGAAAATGCGGTATCCACCATCCGTGTGAAACCTTCGACATTGGTACGTGCAGTATTCAGCTCGATTTCCATATTCAAGTTCATATTCTGGAAACCGATGCCGGAGCTGAGAAGGAATAAGTCCATGCCGCCTAACTGATGAATAAGCGCATCCAGCTTTCCGGCACTGTCTTCCTGAGTGACATCCAGCGCCTGAACTTTTATCCGCTCCGGTGCGATTTGCCGGAAATCATCAAGAGCTGACTGGCGCCTGCCCGCTATTCCGATTTGCCATCCTTCGGATAAAAGGCATTTGGCAACTTCTTTCCCGATACCGGAGGTAGCACCTATGATAATGGCTCGTTTCATTTTTTTGGAACAAAGATAATCAAATCTTTCTATTTTGAAAGGGAACTTTCCATTTTGAAAGTCCTCCTTTTCATTTTGATAGGAAGCCTTTCCATTTTGGTAGGGTGGAGGCTTTATGTTTTTTCAAAGTGGAAATAATATTGGGCTGATAGATAGCTGTTTAAAAAGAATGCCGTTGTTTTGGCATACTATTGGCTATGGGAGTCGTGCAGAATAATTCATGAGTTATGGAAGAGTATATATCAGATAATAGTGTGTATGCACGTGCCAAAAGCAATAGCATGATCAATCCGAAGATGATAGGGCGAGTGCTTGGAGTATTGCTTTTTATTGAGCTGGGAATGTTTCTTTTGTGCGCCGGCATTTCGTTGGGATACGGAGAGGATGACTATAAGTATTTTCTTTATACTTGTGTGATTAATGCCGTAGCAGGTGGATTGCTGTTACTTTACGGGCGGGGAGCGGAGAACCGGATGAGTCGCCGGGACGGGTATTGCGTGGTAACTCTTTCATGGCTATTCTTTACGGTTTTCGGGATGCTGCCTTTCTATTTTAGTGGAAGCATTGATACCATTACCAATGCTTTCTTCGAAACGATGTCCGGATTCACCACCACAGGAGCTACAATACTCGATGATATCGAATCTCTTTCGCATGGAATGCTTTTCTGGCGTAGCCTCACGCAATGGATCGGCGGGTTGGGGATTGTCTTTTTTACGATTGCCATTCTTCCTATCTTTACTACGGGCGGAGTACAGCTTTTTTCTGCTGAGACTACCGGAGTAACTCATGACCGCACACATCCGAAAATTAATGTAATGGCCAAATGGCTGTGGACTATCTACCTGATATTGACTGTCTCGGAAACCATTCTGCTGATGTTCGGAGGAATGGACTTGTTCGATGCCATTTGTCAATCATTTGCTACTACTGCGACCGGAGGGTATTCTACCAAACAAAACAGTATTTCTTACTGGAATTCTCCGTATATAGAGTATGTGGTTGCTATCTTCATGATTATTTCGAGCATTAATTTTTCTTTATTCCTGATGTGTCTGAAAGGGAAAGTGAGCCGTTTGTTTAAGGATGAAGAAACGCATTGGTTTCTGGCATCTGTCGGGATATTGACACTGCTGATCACTTTGGCACTGGTATTTCAGAATAATTATGGTTGGGAACTGGCTTTTCGTAAATCATTGTTTCAGGTAGCTACGGTACATACTTCCTGCGGTTTTGCCACGGATGATTATAATTTGTGGCCCCCTTTTACATGGTTATTGTTATTTATAGCGATGCTTTCGGGAGGTTGTACAGGTTCTACCAGTGGAGGTATCAAGAATATGCGCCTGTTGATTGTGGCTCGTTCCATCCAAAATGAATTCAAGCATCTGCTTCATCCCAATGCGGTACTTCCGGTGCGGATTAACAAACAGACGGTATCTCCGTCCATTGTAACGACCGTATTACTGTTCTTTGCTTTTTACCTGATTATTGTTTTGATAGGCTGGGCGATTCTCTTGTTTTTAGGAGTAGGTTTCTCTGAATCAGTCAGTACGGTAATTTCCAGCATCGGTAACGTGGGACCGGGATTGGGTGGCTGTGGCCCGGCATATTCATGGAACTCTCTGCCGGACTTGGCCAAATGGGTTCTTTCTTTCCTGATGTTGATAGGCAGACTGGAACTGTTTAGTGTGCTGTTACTTTTCTATCCGGGATTCTGGAAAAATCATTAGGATAAATTTACCGGTCAGGAGAATAAGTGGCGTATCGCTTCCATCGGAGCATAGAGCAACATTCTGGGACCGGAGAACCGCATAACCTCCCGCATCCGTTCGCGCATAGCAGGCTTGTAGCAATGTACGGAACATTTCTTGCACGAACTTTTCTTCTCTCCGAAGGGACAGTGATCAAGACGGGCATGTGCATAGCGGAGCAGTTCTTCGCACTCCGGACAAAGAGTTGCATTCTTCTCTTTCTTCCGGCAATAGAGACGAATCATGATCTCTACTGTTCTCTTTTCCTGAGTAATACGTGGCTTTTTATCAGTTTCCATAGGGCAAAGATAATAAACGGATTGCATATTCTGCAAATAACTTCAAGAGGAATGGTTGTTGTTGCTGGAAACTATGCGTATCTTTGCGGCATGAGAAAGTTATTATGTCCGCAGTGCAAGATTGCTGCCCTATATGTAGTGAATGACCGTAAAGAGCGCCTTTTGGTCTATGTACTTGAAAATGGAGAAGTCGTGCCTAAAGATCCGGCAGCTTCTACCGATGGTTTTGATATGACGGAGGTCTATTGTTTGGGCTGTTCCTGGCATGGTTCGCCGAAAAGACTGGTGAAGAGATAGGAGATTTCCGCCATTTCGTCTTTTTTTGACTTATGTCAATAAAAAGAGGGCATAGGTTTAGAATCTCTCAACCGGATTTTTCAGTATCTTTGCAGCCAATTTTTAGGACATAGACGTATGGCAACTTCTAAAGAGATGACGGCAGGGCCGGCATTACCTCTGATTTTTAATTTCACTCTGCCGCTTTTGTTCGGCAATCTGTTGCAGCAAACGTATTCGCTTGTTGATGCTGCAATCGTTGGAAAGTTTTTGGGAATTAATGCGTTAGCTTCTGTCGGAGCCAGCACATCAGTCGTTTTCCTTATTCTGGGTTTCTGCAACGGATGTTGCGGAGGATTCGGTATCCCCGTAGCTCAGAAGTTCGGGGCAAGAGATTATAGTACGATGCGTAGCTACGTCTCTGTCAGTCTGCAACTCGCAGTTGTGATGTCTGTGGTTATTGCTATTCTGACCAGTATTTATTGCGCGGATATCCTGAAGATGATGCGTACACCGGAGAATATTTTTGAAGGGGCGTACGCTTATCTGCTTGTTACTTTTATCGGGATACCTTGTACGTTCTTCTACAACCTGTTGTCGAGTATCATCCGTGCTTTGGGGGATAGTAAGACACCTTTCTATTTTCTGGTGTTGGCTACGATACTCAATATCATTCTCGATTTATTCTGTATTCTGGTATTAGACTGGGGAGTGATGGGAGCTGCCATTGCTACGGTATTTTCGCAGGGAGTTTCCGCTTTACTTTGCTATATTTATATGTACCGGAAGTTTGACATCCTGCGCGGCACACCGAAAGAGCGGAAATATCAGTCTAAACTGGCGAAAACGTTACTTTCCATTGGTGTTCCCATGGGATTGCAATTCTCCATTACGGCTATCGGAAGTATCATGCTTCAGAGTGCAAACAATGCGCTGGGTACGGCATGTGTGGCGGCATTTACTTCTGCCATGCGCATCAAGATGTTCTTCCTCTGTCCATTGGAGAGTTTGGGTATGGCTATGGCTACCTTTAGCGGCCAGAACTACGGTGCCGGAAAGCCTGAACGTATCTGGTCGGGGATTAAAGCCAGTACGCTGATGATGGTTGTCTATACAGCCGTGACTTTCCTGATCCTGATGGTGGGAGCCAAGTCTTTTGCTCTGATTTTTGTAGACCCTTCGGAAGTTGAGATTCTGGAGAAAACAGAACTTTTCCTGCATATATCAGTCTCTTTCTTTCCGATGCTTGGATTACTCTGTATCCTGCGATATACTATTCAGGGAGTAGGCTACACCAATCTTGCCATGTTTTCCGGAGTGTCGGAAATGATTGCACGTATTCTTGTCAGTATTTGTGCCGTACCGGCTTTTGGCTTTATAGCCGTCTGTTTCGGTGATCCGATGGCATGGGTAGCAGCTGATTTGTTTCTGATACCTGCATTTATTTACGTCTATCGCAGGTTGAAACGGCAGGTGCTGACAAGTGCCGTTTCATAATTAAAAGAAAACAGCCGAAGAAAATATTCTTAGAATTCCGCCTCCTTCTGTATGCAGATAATATCTCCGTAAACGGGATGGCGGAATTCGAGATATTCGGCATGGAGATAGAGCCTGTCCGCCTTTTTTCCGTAGAGTTCATCGCCCAGAATGGGGCAGTTCAACCCTTGATGATGGGCGGCATGTACCCGTAGTTGGTGGGTACGTCCTGTTAATGGATAAAAGGCGATGCGTATGTACTTATCGGAATAGTTCAGAATCCGGTATTCGGTAACAGCCGGCTTGCCGTATTCTTCACTGACCATTTGGCGGGGGCGGTCGAGCGGATTGAGGCAAAGGGGAAGATTGATGGTTCCTGTTTCTTCCGGTAATCCATTCTGTTCGCTCCTGTCCAGTAAGGCTACATAACGCTTTTTGATACTGCGATTCATGAACTGTTCCTGCAGATGTTGATGAACTTCCTTAGTCTTGGCGACCAGTAACAATCCGGAAGTTGCCATGTCCAGCCGATGTACGATCATTGGCCCTGTAGCTTCCGGATATCTGGCTTTTACACGGTGATAGACGGAATCTGCCTCTTCTTCCTTGCCGGGAACGGATAACATACCCGATGGTTTGTTGACCACCACCAGCCATTCATCTTCAAATACAATCTCTAATTCTTCTTTCTTGTGGGCATTGGCCGAGAGTGGATTCTTATCTACCTTCAATCCTTGCAGCATGTGTTGTAGAATCGGTTCACATTTTCCTTTACACGAAGGATAATAATAACCATGATGCCGGACTTCCGTCTTCGGAGAGTTTCCCCACCAGAACTCTGCCATTGCCAATGGCTTTAGTTGATGAAGGTAAGCATATTGCAGCAATTTAGGCAGGGCACATTCTCCTGCTCCGGCAGGGGGAGTTTTGTGCACGGTTTGCTCAAAGATAGTACACAAGTCTTTAATTTCTCCTCTTGCATTCAGCATGCGGAACTGTTCGAACAATTTTTGTTGTAAGGCTGCCGAGCGTTTCTTCCGTTCGGTCTTCAGCTTATCTGTTTCCGTTTCAAAAGTGGCGATCTCCTTTTCCAGAGTTTTGATCCGTTCTTTCCATCCCCGTTCCAATCGTTTGAATTCCGCTTTCTGATATTGACTTTCGCGAATAAGAATGGCCTGTTCTTCTTCTGACAGGGCAGGGGATGAGTTGCGGCGAAGTTCTCTTTCTTCCTTGGCTGCCTTTAGTTTTTCTTTGGCTTGAGTCAGTTCCAGATTGGCTTGCTCTGTTTCTGCATTCAGCTTTTCTTTTAAATGCAGATAATGAGGGTTAACTTCCAATTCACTGATACGGGCATTAATAGCAGAAATCTGTTCTTCTTCTATTTTGAAGAATCCTTGTGGTTGCAACAAATCATATACAGGAGGTACGAAGTACGGATGCAGGTTCTTTCCTGCCAGATTGCCCGAAAAGGCAGCGAGATAGCCAATTGGAGAAGGTTCCTCCTCTTGGGGTTGTACTATGAGTACTCCGAACATTTTGCCGGGAGCCAATTCCTCTTGCCACTCCTTTTGTGTCGAAATATATGCTTTGACTTCTTCAGCCGCTAATACGCATAGCGGATGAGGAGTATAGTTGAAAGGATATGTAAACCTTTCCGGTAGTGCAATATGGGAAACCGGTTGGTCGAAAAAATGTATCATTGATTCGTCATAACAGAATTATGGATACAAAAATAAGGTAAATCTACGAAATATTGTTCTATATTTGTTCTGTAATTGGAACGAATATAGAACAATAAGATGGAAGACAGACCCAAATTTGCATTCGTAGGTAACAGTCACATGGCATTCTGGGCACTGAATATTTATTTTCCTCAATGGGAATGTATGAATTACGGTGCTCCCGGAGAAGGTTTGGCATATGTCGAATCCTTTTCGGTGGATACTTCCGATTGTTATGTGGTAGTCCAGTTCGGTACCAATGACATTTACCGGTTGAACGATGAAAATGCAGATGAATATGTGGAACGCTATGTGAAGGCTGTTCTTGCCATTCCTTCTCTGAAAACCTATCTCTTTTGTATTTTTCCCCGCAACGATTATGATGATTATAGTACGGCAGTAAACAAGTTTATCCGTATGCTTAATCAGAAGATACATGCCAGACTGGAAGGAACGGAAATTGTCTGTCTGGATGTGTTCGACCGTTTACTTCAGGACGGGCGATTGAATCCCGGGCTGACAATTGACGATTTACATCTGAATGGTAAAGGATACAGCATACTGAGCGATGCACTAAAAAAGGCAGTCAACGGATAAAGCATTTTCTTGTATTTTGTTTTTGCATTTGTGCGGTAAATAGACGGCATATCATTTATTTTTCCTATTTTTGCCCTCATAATTATATGTAGAACCCCCATAAAATGATGAGACTATGGAGAAAGTTATTATCAACTCGTATGAAGAATTTGAAAAGTTAGTAGGTCAACAGATAGGTGTATCCGATTATGTCGAACTCTCTCAGGAACGCATCAACCTTTTCGCAGATGCAACACTGGACCATCAATGGATTCACGTAGATACAGAACGTGCTAAAGTGGATAGTCCTTATCATAGCACAATTGCTCACGGATATCTGACATTGTCTATGCTTCCTTACTTGTGGAATCAGATTATTCAGGTAAATAATCTGAAAATGATGATTAACTACGGTATGGATAAGATGAAATTCGGTCAGGCTGTGCTGTCCGGACAAAGTATTCGTCTGGTGACTACTTTGCACTCACTGACTAACTTGCGTGGTGTGGCAAAAGCAGAAATCAAGTTTGCTATTGAGATCAAAGACCAGCCCAAAAAAGCGCTGGAAGGAATCGCAGTGTTCCTGTATTACTTCAATTAATATTTAGTAATATAATGCGGGAGACTGTTTTCATTTGATTAATGAAGACAACCTCCCGTATTCGCTTCTTATTTTTCTCACCCTCTCACTCCCATAAACTTAAACGGTTGCGCCGGTTTGAATTCTTTGTTCGTATTACCATGATAAGTTTCTCCGTTGGAAATAGACAATTTAAGTACCGGAGCACCTTCTGACAAATCCATTTCCCGCAGATTCACCCAGAAAGTATTGGGTGTCAGACTTGATTCGAAGAAGTACATCAGGTCTTTGCTTTCCGATACCGTTCTCCATTGTGTCGTCGAAATCTCCGGATTTTCGGGAGTAGATATGCCGTACGGGACCGATGCGTTGCGGACAACACTGAATACGCTTGCCACAGCGATCCTCACATCATCCGTTTCAGGCAGTGCGTTTACGTAAAAGCTGGCTCTGGCAAAGCGGTCTGACGGGCGGTTGGTTCCGGGCAGAAAGCTCAATCCACCTATTGATTTCCAATATTCGTTAAGGGCCAGCTGTTTGTTGTAAGTGGGGGAGTTGGTCATTACTTTATATTCCTTGCTGTGATAGACAGTCAGTTTTCCGTCTGTATATTCGAATATGGCACAGTCACCTGTTGCATCGGAAGCTGATAAATGCAGGGTCGCCAGACGGGAACCATCCGGCATCATGTCCGATACTACCTGAAAAGTATCCTCGTCAATGAATGCGACAGCCTCGTCTACAGTGGCGAAGTTATCCAGTATATACTGTACCCATGCTGTAATGGCAAGTCCCGGCTTGCTTTTATCTCTTGCCGGATATTTAGCTTCGGGCAACCACAACAGATTGGCGACCAGTCCTTTCTCATTCATTCCGTCCGTACTGGCTATTTCAAAAGCGGAAGTCACCACACTGCCATATTTAGAGACCCATTTCAAGGAGTTTTCTCCCGTCTCTCCATTTCTTTCCATACCTCTGGGAAACACCCAAAGATTACTATGCATATCTGTCTTCCAGTCCATAGACCGACCGGTTGCCACCATTCCATTTGTTCCCGAATAAACAACTCTTGTGCACATAATTATAATTTTCAGTTAAGGGTTTATGATAAGTTACTTTGGTATCAGAACAATAAGATTCCATTTATGTTTTACATATATACGGATATTGAATAAGGTATCTTTGCATGCCCGCTATCCTGTATGTATTCCTTTCGCAGGGGCAGAGGATTATTCAGAGACTGGGACCGGCAGGCAATCAGATCATAAATAGACTCGTTGCTTTTTTACGTTCTGTATTGGTATACAGATTTCCGTGACAGGCATTTCCCATATATTCCATCTGAATATACTGTGATGCGGATGAATATTATAAAACGTTGAGATATGAAAATGAAAAAGATTTTAGCAGCTTTATTCATCCTGTTGCTTATACTTATTCTGGTTTTGGTAGTACGGACCGTAACCTATAAGTTTGGTAAAGTGACCAGGAATGTGGATGATAAAGAATTGGTGAACACAGCTCCTTCGGAGCAATCCGTGCGTCGTTTTGTCGGAGGAATACGAATCCCGACAATCAGTAATGAAGTGTATGAAGAGACTGATTTCAAGCCTTTCGATGAATTTATGAAGTACCTGGCCGATTCTTATCCGGAGGTATATAGGGTGATGGATGCAGATACCATTAATACATATGGGCTGGTGTTTCATTGGAAAGGCAGGAACAGTGATCTGAAACCGATATTATTCTTGTCCCATTACGATGTGGTTCCGGTAGTCGGATATGATCCGTCTACGGCGACTGTTGCAGATACGGTTTTCCGGTTTCACGACAAACCGTTGCCTCCCATCGGGACTTATTCGGAGAAGTGGGATTATCCTCCCTTCTCGGGAGCTGTTGCAGGCGGACGCATATACGGTCGTGGAACACTTGACATGAAATGTATGCTCTTCTCGCTGATGGAGGGAGCGGATAACCTGATAGCCGAAGGCTTCCAACCGGAAAGAGATATCTGGTTTGCTTTCGGGCAAGACGAGGAAGTGAGCGGACGTCAGGGAGCTTTCAATATAGCCGGTTATTTTAAGCAGAAAGGGCTGCGCTTCAGTGCGGTTTATGACGAAGGAGGCATCATTGCAGCTCCCGGTTCGGCAATAGAATCCATACAAGAACCGTTGGCATTGGTGGGAGTGGGAGAAAAAGGCTTTCTGACCTTGCGCCTTACGATAAAAGGGATGGGAGGTCATTCTTCGATGCCACCTTCAAAGAGTTCTCTGGTGTATGCTGCAGAAATCATAGAGAAGCTGAACGACAACCAGTTCCCGGCAGAAATCATTTCTCCCATAGCTGCATTTTTCGATAATGTAGGAGGGGAAATGGGATTCTTTTCGCGGATGGCGATAGCCAATCAATGGCTGCTCGAACCGTTACTGCTGAAGACTATGGAAAAATCTCCCGCCTCCAATGCGCTGGTACGCACCACAACCGCCATCACGATGGCTAAAGGCAGCGATGCGGCCAATGTATTGGCTTCGGAAGCTGAGGTTACTGTAAACTTCCGCATTTTGCCCGGTGAATCGGTTGCCGGGGTGATAGAGCATGTGAAGAAGTTGTGTGAAGGCTACGATGTTGCCATCCATGTGGTATCGGAACGTGAGCCTTCAAGCATTTCTCCTGAAAACGTTAGAGGTTTCGGGATTATCAAGGAAGAGATGGCAAAAATATATCCCGCAGCTATCGTTACCTCTTATATTACGATCGGGGGTACCGATTCCTACAAATATCAGACGGTGAGCGATGACATCTACCGTTTCTTGCCTATTTGTCTGAACCAGTACGAGCAGCGTACGATACATAACGAAAATGAGTATATATCCCTTGAGAATTTCGGGAAGATGCAATGGTATTTTAAGGAACTGATGAAGAATTATTAGTTTTTCTTTGCCTTGATTGCCTTCAACGTATTTTTGCGCACAGAGCGGATAGCGGGAACCAGTAATTCGGGTTCCATGATTTCCAGCATTGTGCGCAATTCCTGTTGAAGCTCCGGGATGGAACGGGTCAGTTGGTAGGCAAGTTTGATGCAAAGTGACTGCACTCCGGGCGGTTCCTGCCGGGATACCATACGCTCTATGCAGAAATCCAGCAAGTCCACCCGTGGAGGGTCGGCTAGCGGTTGCTGACATAGCAGGTTCAGGAGCATTCTTCGTTTTCCTGAATGCGGGCAGGTAAGCGCTGCATCAATCAATTCATTTTGTTTCCCGCTCAGCCATTCTACTTCCGGTTTCGAGAAATGGGTACAAACCCACAGTGCCTGGTAAGAGACGATGCTGTCCTCATCATATATCAGCCGGTAGATTTCTTCTCTGAGGCGTTCGTCGTCTTGTATGTAATGAAGTATCTCTCTGATATTCTCGATGTGTACACGTTCGGATAGTCTTGCACGCAGGTTCATATGGCTCTCGTTTTTGGGGGGAATGAGTTGTTTTTACTTGTTGCCGTTCTCTGCTTCCGGCAGTTGCAGATGGAGAATCGGATAAGGCTTGCCTATACCGTCTGTTTCATCTCGGCCTATGATCCGGAATCCCATGCGGAGATAAAATCCGAGCGCTTTTTCGTTCTGCTCGTTTACGTCTACTTTATTCATTTGTTTTCTCCGGGTGGCGTATTCCAGCAATCGTCTGCCATATCCTTTTCCCTGTTCGCCGGGGCTTACGAACAGCATTTCGATGAGTTCGTCGCTCAGTCCCATAAAGGCGACAATCTTTCCATTGGCATTGCGGATGATATACAGTTCTACAGCCGATAAGTAGTGGTTGCGTACCAATGGTTTGTAGAATTGGATATGCTCTTCCGTGAGGAAGTGATGCGTATGGCGTACGGAATCTTCCCATACTTGCAGAATCTCGTCGTAGTCTTCCGGAGCCGGTCGGCATATATTAGGCAGATAATAGCACAGGTGATCGTATATATTTCCGTTGTAAGTAAGTTCCGCCTGATGCAGTACGCCTTCACAGATAAAGCCGTTGCGTTCCAATACTTGCTGAGACCGCTTGTTGTGCGGATAACAGTTGGCGGTGATGAGGCTGAGCTGAAGTTCGTTGAAACCATAGTTAAGCACAGCTTGTACCGCTTCCGTCATATATCCTTTTCCCCAGTGAGCCTCGTCGAGCCAGTATCCCAACATACGTACTTGCGGGTTCTCCCGCTTCGGGTCGGGGACGATGCCGATGGAGCCGATGAGCTGTCGGGTGTCTTTCAGTGTTATAGCCCAGATATCCTCCTGACCGATAAACACATTCTGGAGGATTTCACGCGATTCTTCTATCGATTTATGGGGAGCCCATCCGGCATTATTGCCCAGATTCGGATTCTGGCAACAAGCGAAGAATGTTTCTGCATCATTTTCCCGGAAAGGCCGGATGAGTAAGCGTTCCGTTTCAAACGAACAATCATCCTGTGGTTCGTCTGCCTGCGGGGGGCATACGCATTCTATCCGGTTACCGTCAGGATCAAGAACTACACTTTCGAAATAACCATCTCCCGAAGTACGTGGCTCGCCTGCTATGGGGTATCCCTCGGAACGCATTTGTTCTGTGAAGCGAAGCACCTCTTCCCGGTTGGGAAAGGTGAAGGCAAGATGCGTCAGCCCAAGACGGTTCTCTTCTATCGGAGTATTCTGTACGTCTGTCCGGCTCATCAATTCCAGAGAAGGCCCTTCTCCGAAAGAGACGAAATAGGACTCGAATCCCTTCTTCGGATTGATGTATTTTTCATTACTCGTTCCACCCAGAAAACGGACATAGAAATCTTTTAATTCTTCCAGACGAAAAGTCCAGATAGCGATATGATGTAGTTTCATGCCTATTTTAATATTATATATTCATAGACTATGCGGGAAATGTCCGCGATAATCTTACTGTTTTCCTGATTGTTTTCCGCAGAGTCTTTCACGAAAACGGCTATGCTGTAAACGTGTCCGTCGGGCAGGAGGACGAAGCCGATATCATTGCAGGCTACCTGTTGTCCTTTGTCATTCCGGTCGCCTGTTCCTGTCTTGTGGCCGATTGTTACTTTTTTGTCCAGCAATGGGGCAACCAGTCGGTCTTGTCCGGTCTGGCATTCTGTCATGGTCTGATAGATGAAGTCTTTGTATTCTTGCGGGAATAGTGCTTCTTTACGGAATATTTCCAAGAGTCTGGCGGCAGCCAGAGGCGTAGTCCAGTTTTGATAACACAGACTTTCGTCCTGATGCATTTCGTTTTCTGTGCAGACAATGGCGCAGTCAGTAACGCCTAAAGAATGGATGTACTGGTTTACCGCATCTACTCCTCCCTGATACTGAAACAGAATATCACAAGCATTGTTGTCACTTTGTTGCAGGGTGTATTTCAATAAATCCGCAATGTCTATATTGAATCCTCCCTGTGGGAAACTGTCCCGTAGCGGGCTGTAAGTATCGGGTTTTAAGTCCTCTTTCTTTATGGTCAGTTCAAAGTTCAATGACTGTTGCTGCTTTCCCATATAATCAGCCAATGCCAACGCCTGATGAAATTTGAACACACTCATCAATGGATAATGAATGTCATTGTTGACAGTTACCGTATCTTTTCCATCGATAATAACGGCAATGCCGATTTCAGCTTTTTTGCCTTTGATAGCTTGTTTGAGTTGGTCCTCAAGAGAAAAATTCTGTGCACAGATAATAGTGGGGATCAGACAGAGAAGCAGGATGAATGAGCGCATACTAATTTTTTCATTAATTGGTTTGTATTTGGGTCTTAAGAGTCACAAAGATATAAATACTAATTTTATCAGCAAATCCTTACCCGTAAATAGTAATCCTATATTAAGAATTATCTATTTTTGTCGGTAAAACAAGACACGAAGGTTCGTTCTATGCAAGAACTTCAGGAAGTGGTTGGAATAGCTGTAAACTATTGTAATTATTGTCTCTGTTGGTTCTTGAAAGGTCACCCGTCCACCGAAGCATCTGCTTTACTTGGTAGGGGTGAATCGGTGAAAACTCTTCCTCGTATCGTTGCCGGACCAGCGATGAAAGCAGCAGGCATGGATATCACTCCTGAAATGCAAACAATGGTTGATGGTATGTTTTATGATACATTCTCCGGAACGAAAATCGGGCGGAATGATCCTTGCCCTTGTGGGAGCGGAAAGAAATATAAGAAATGTTGCGGCAGGGATAACTGAAAAGAGGCTGTTCGTCGAGATGCTATGTCGGCATAGGCGGACTGTTCTTTGAAAGATTGTGTTGGAGATTGGAGGAAAATGATAGGGCAAAACCAATCAAGGAAATCCTGATACTTCCCGTCATCGAATAAGTGAACGGTCTGAAATGAATCATTCGTATAAGATTTTTGGTATCCTTGTTGGCTTGGTATGGTAAAGTTCTTACCTTTTAGCAAAAAGAGATATGGAGCATTCAAGTTTGACAGCTAGATATCAGTGAAATTTGAATCCGTCTGTCTATCACTCCCTATAAATTAAAAAGAAGAATATATTTGTCATCTGTCACCGATTTTACTATAACTATCAGATTATAAATACTTAATGATGTGACAGCAGTAGGTGACAGCACTGTGATGGCAATTATGCTGTCACCCTTGTATTGGTGATTCGGGTTATGTTTTGAAGTCGTTGATTTCATCACGGTGTGTAACTATCTTTTCTACTGTAAGAAACAGTTTGTTTTGCAGTTTGAAACTAAAGTTCCAAATGCTTGAAACCATAGTTCCAAACGCTTGAAACTAATGATTCCAAGCTGTTGGAACTAAAGTTTCAAGCCTTTGGAACTATGGTTTCTCACTGTTGAAACTATGGTTTCTCTTCGCTGAAACTATGGTTTCAAGGTGAGGGAACTAATTTAGTTGTCTTATCCTATCATGCTCCGGCTTAGGTTGCTTCTTTGGTGTCTTCTCTTTTCTATGAGGCTGACTAAAAAGTCGGTTGTATATTAAACTTTCGTTTTTTCTTGTCGGTCCCGGATATAATGAGTAATTTAGCAGTCTCAACGACACGAAGACGCTGACACAAACAACCTATTACTATATAAATGAAAATTACCCAATTCCGTAGAAATGGAGATGCAACAGCGCTCAGCGTAATGGATCTTGAAAAACTGGTAAACAAAGTAAAAACAGAAATAAAATCCCGCCCGGTTTCCATTTTCAGGGAAGGATTAAAGTATATGCTTCCTGATGATCGGTGTATGTTTGCCGACAAGCTTCCTGAGATAATTCCTGCCGCAGAATTTAGAAAAGTAAACGGGCAGAAGCAGATGAAAGCGTACAATGGCATTGTTGAACTGACTGTCGGTCCCCTGTCCAATAAATCGGAGATAGCTCTGGTGAAACAAAAAGCGAGTGAACAACCGCAGACCCGCTGTGCTTTTATGGGTTCGAGTGGAAAAACGGTGAAGATATGGACCACCTTTACCCGTCCGGATAACTCACTGCCCAAGACACGGGAAGAGGCGGAACTGTTTCACGCTCACGCCTATCGGCTGGCCGTGAAATGTTATCAGCCCCAAATCCCGTTTGATATACTTCCCAAAGAGCCGACTTTGGAGCAATATTCGCGATTATCTTATGATCCGGATATTATGTATCGTCCGAATTCCGTGCAATTTTATCTCTCGCAGCCGACAGTGATGCCCGAAGAAACGACTTTTCGGGAGGCAGTGCAGGCGGAGAAGTCTCCGTTGACTCGTGCCGTGCCGGGATATGATGCGGAAAATGCCTTTTTGATGCTTTTTGAAGCTGCTTTTCGGAAAGCTTATACAGATCTTAGCGAAGCAGGCCTCCAGTTACGGGAAGATAAATGGCAACCATTGGTCGTACAATTGGCCAGAAATTGTTTTGCTTCGGGATTGCCTCAGGAAGAAGTCGTGAAACGTACCGTTTTTCATTTCTATATGTATAAACAGGAAGTGCTGATCCGGGAGATGATTGGCAACGTATATCTCGAATGTAAAGGTTTCGGCAAGAATATCAGTTTGAGCAAAGAGCAGCAGTTGGCCTTGCAGACCGAAGAATTCATGAAACGCCGTTATGAGTTTCGCTATAACACACAAATCGCCGAGGTGGAATATCGGGAAAGGCTTTCTTTTCGTTTTCGTTTCAATCCTCTCGACAAACGGGCGCTGAACAGCATTGCTCTGGATGCACAAATGGAGGGTATTCCGTTGTGGGACAGGGACATCAGTCGTTATATCTATTCAAATCGCGTGCCTGTATTCAATCCGTTGGAGGATTTTCTTTATCGACTTCCCGGATGGGACGGTAAAGACCGTATCCGTGAACTGGCAGCCACTGTGCCTTGCCGGAATCCGTATTGGACAGACTTGTTTCACCGCTGGTTTCTCAATATGGTTTCTCATTGGAGAGGGTATGATAAGAAATACGCGAACAGTGTTTCGCCATTACTGGTCGGGGCGCAAGGGACGCGAAAATCTACCTTCTGCCGGAGTATAATGCCGCCTTCGGAACGTTCCTATTATACTGACAGCATTGATTTCTCGCGAAAGAAAGATGCGGAACTTTATCTCAATCGTTTTGCGCTCATCAATATTGATGAGTTTGATCAGGTCAGTTCGACACAACAAGGCTTCTTGAAACATATTCTGCAAAAGCCTGTGGTAAATATGCGGAAACCTCATGCCAATGCCGTGCTCGAAATGCGGCGGTATGCTTCATTTATCGCTACGAGTAATCAAAAAGACCTGTTGACCGATCCTTCCGGTAGCCGTCGTTTTATCTGTATCGAAGTGACGGGAGTGATTGACACGAATCGTCCGATAGATTATGAGCAGCTTTACGCGCAAGCCATGTATGAATTGGAACATGGCGAACGCTATTGGTTCGATCAGGAGGATGAAAAGATTATGATGGAAAACAATCGTGAATTTGAGCAGGTTCCTCCGGAAGAACAGTTGTTTTTCCGTTATTTTCGTGCTGCACAGCCTGAAGAAGGGGAGTGGTTGTCTCCGGCGGAGATTATGGAGGATATTCAGAGAAATAGTTCGATACCGATGTCCGTTAAAAGGGTTAATTCATTTGGAAGAATACTGAAAAAGCAGGAAATCCCCTCCAAGCATGTACGTAGCGGTACGCTTTACCATGTCGTCAAGTTAGTGGCCGGGTAGCGGGAACAAGTACCGTAAGTGTGGTCTGGCGATATAACCTCATGTGATACTGCAAAGATACTTGGCTGTAGTTGATTGTGACGGCAAGAGTGCCGTCACAATGCAATCACCTCCTGCTGTCACGGGCTGATTCGTTCATAATTAGTCTGTTATGCCCTTTGGGGTGACAGATGACAGCAATTTACCATATATATTCTTCTGTGTAGCGTTGGTAAGTAGGTTCTTCTTTTATTCCTTTATTACGAAACAATTGTTTTATATAAGCTTGATCTTTGGGCATAAGGCCTCGTTCTCCACGATAGAGCCGGTAATATCCTGTTTTCCCATAGTGTCCGACCAACTGTGATCGGATACTGACTGCATCTTCATAAGGAATCCTGTCAAGCAATCGTTTAAGTCCCCATGTTACATGGACTTTTACAGCCGTTTTAAAACATTCGCATTGATTCCCGTCTGCAGGATAGCGTGCCGGATTAACGTTGGTGATATAAAGATAGTCGGCTCCGTTATTTTGTGCAGCTATGTGGCGTAGGCATTTGGAAGCTTGTGGGCATTGGTCGTTGAAGCAACGGGCAAAATTGTAAGGGACAGACAGGCTGTCGGGTTCTTCTTTCATTAGTATACTTTGTTTTATTTATGATAGCAAGGGATACAAGTTTTGTATTCCCTACAAATGTAAGGCTTTCTTTCAAGAATGAGAAGCAAACGTACATATAAATCAAATATTTTTATGTACGTTTGCATTAGAAACAATACTGTGAACCGGTATATATGTGAATCTGATAAGACAAAACCGACATGAGCACTTTTCGTTCCATAGAAGAATTGGTCAAGAGTCTTGATCGGGAAAAAGAACTCCTGAAAGAAATGTTTGCCAAGCGGAAATCTCTTTCGTTTCGCTACGATTATGCACTCGAAATGACCGAGTACAAAGAAGAACGTATCCGCTATCTGATAGATTATGGAGTGATTCGGGATACGGGCGACTTTCTGGAGATGGAGGATATCTATCTGAAATTCTTTGAAGATGTACTCGAAGTCAATGAAGAAATCAATGTCTCTTTCGTGCAGGATTATCTCACGCGGTTGAATGAAAACATCGATTATTACTTGAAGGAGAACAATGAACAGCGTAAATACAACTATCAGCGGGAAGTGAAACGCTGCCTGAAGAACATCGCCCTTACCACCGTCCGCAATGTGATGGACCTGAAAAGGAACATGGACAACACCTACAAGAATGAACCTAATTACCGGATCAAAAAGACCAAACTTTTTCGGTTGGACGAGAAACGGAATAATATCGCCCTGCTGATTCGCAAGAGCGAAGAACTGATAGACTACGGACAGCCTACTTTTTTCCGGGTGGCGATGGATGTACAGATGCGGAATGTGGTGAGCGACGTGAAACTGCAACTGTTTGCTATCGTGGAAAGTGCCAAATATCAAAATATTCCACGTACCATTCAGAATGTTTTTCTGAATTCCAAGTTGGATGCAGACTTTATAAAAGATACTATTGTTACTGACTTATAATCAGAAATAGATAATGATAGGTGAATTTAATGTAACAAAGGCTCGCAAATTGTTGAGATTGCTAAATGGGGGGTCCATCCCTTTTTCCAGCTTTGTGTGCGAAGTATCTCTTCGATTAGAAACAGAAGGATTCTTAGCTGTCGTGTCACACGGTAGAAATAGGACTTTTCGGATGCTTGATCCTGAAGGATGTCGCATTTATATGGCGCAGCATTATACATCCGGTATGAGTCTGGAAGACTGGATCGAAATAAAGACTCGTGAGAAGGAAGTGGCACGCTCGGAACAAGTGGCAAAGGGGGCTAACTCTAAACTTAGGCATACCCGTGCGTTTAAAGGTTTCCCTCTTAATTGTTACGAGCCGATAGAAGCTGTTTTTCATGAGGAACCTTACTTGCTTTCTCCGGCACGAGGTACTTGCATATTCATGCAAGATTACGAATCCTTTCGTATTCCCGAAGATGTAGTGGTGGTCGGCATGGAGAACGGAGAGAATTTCCGGTATATCCGTGCCCAGAAGTATTTATTTGAAGGGATGAAAGTACTCTTTGTATCTCGTTATCTCCAATCGAAAGATCTATGCGCTTGGTTAAAGATGATTCCCAACCGTTATATTCATTTCGGAGATTTTGATTTGGCGGGAGTGTCTATATTCTTATCGGAGTTCTATTCGGAATTGGGCGAACGGGCGGAGTTTTATATTCCTGCTGATGTGGAACAGCGGCTTCAAAATGGGAATCACGTACTGTATGATGTTCAGTATTCGCGGTATAGATATATGGAGGTGGCAGATGAGCGCTTGAAACCGTTGGTTGAGATGATACATAAGTATAGGCGGGGGTATGAACAGGAAGGTTATATTAAAGAGCAGGATAATATATGATTACATTAGATAATTTTGAGGCCATAGTGCCGTTTAAGATATTAATGCGTGGCCAAGAATATTATGAACTGGGTGCAGTATCTGATTTGGAAGAGGCTTCGTCCGGCGAATGGACTGCAACCGTTGACGGTACCCGTAGTTATACTGTGGAAATATCTCTGGAAGGAGACAAAGTAGACTCATGGTACTGTGATTGTCCGTATGACGGGGGAATCTGTAAGCATGTGGTAGCAACATTATTCGCTATTCGTGATAATAGTGAGAAGGTGAGTCGCAGTGTCTTTTCGAAAATGTCGGTATTGGAGGATGATGGAGATGAAGAAATGGATGTGGAGGAATCTGTAGATTTGGAACGGATAGAGGATACAGTCCTGTATAGTCCGGTTGATGTGGATATACAGCAATGTCTTTCTTTTATTAAGCCTCAGGAACTTTCACGGTTTATATGTGAATATGCTTCTACGAATCAGGAATTTAAAACAGCCCTGTTGGACCGGTTTATTACGAAAAAATTGTCAAAGACCTCCCAAGATAAAGATTACAGAAAAGAAATTCAAAAGATATTTGAGAACTCCTTTCAGAGTAAGAAATCGCGCTATCATAATCGTTATGATGACTTTAGCCGTGACTGGGAAACTGTTTTCAGTCAATTGGATACTTTTTTGGAGAAAGCAGATTTCTTCTTGAAGTTGGAGAGTTTGGACGATACGATTGCTATAGCTCTTCAGACACTTCGTTCGATAGGAGAAAATTATGATGATGAACTATTATATGATGATGATATATCCGCTTCAGACTATTGTGAACAGGCAGGAGATTTGATACTGAAAGTGGTTCGACATCCGAAAACCACTCAGCAACAAAAGACCGGGATATTGCAAGAACTTTGCCAAATTGCCGGGATATCGATTTATCATGATTATGATATCTATGATGTAGATGATCTTATGATGCAAATCAATCTCTCCATCCAATCTGCGGATAAGGCTCTGGAATTGATAGACAAGCTTCTCGAAGAGAGAAAAGATTCTTATGATTTGTATCAATTGGTTCTTCGTAAGGTCGATATGTTGCTGGGGCAGAAAGAGCAGGAAAAAGCGGATGATACGATTCGCCAATATCTGTATTTATCTGAAATAAGAGAAATGGAGGTTAAGAAATTGATGGAGCGTGAACAGTATGACGAGGCTGTCCGATTGTTGGATGAAGGGATAGAACTTTCGAAAAAAGAAGAATATGACGGAACTACAGGTAAATGGTTAAAGCTTAAATTGAAGATTTTTGAGAGGACGAATCGCACTTCTGAAGTCATTGATACGTGTCGCCTATTGTTTATATCCGGTAGAGAGCAGTTGGAATATTATCATAAACTGAAGACGCTGATCCCGAAGGAGCAATGGAAAGTTTTTTTGGACGAGATGATGAAAGAGGTACCGTTTAATGGCTATTTTTCTTTTGACAGAAATGTAGAGGCCGAAATTTATGTGGAAGAAAAAGAGGATGAACGTTTATTCCATTTGTTGTCATCTGCCGGTTTTGGGCAGCTGGAAGCATTGATGCAGTATGCTCATCATCTGAAAAACAGTCATTCGGAGCAATTGATTGACATGTATATTTCTATATTGATTGATTATGCCGAACGGAATATAGGACGGAAATATTATGAGCAGATTGCGCGGGCATTGCTTTGTATGCAAGAACTTAATGGAGGAAAGGTTGCTGTAAAACAATTGGTTGAAGACTTTAGGACGATATATAAGCGTCGGTCGGCAATGATGGAAGAGTTGAGGAGGTTCTAGTAATTTTATCTTCATCTTATCTATCTCTTTATCTATATCACTATCTTTGCACTAGAATGAATCTATTAATTGACAAGAAGAGATTATGCTTGCATATACATATATTGAACACGGAAAATTTGAATTGCGAGAAAAACCGGAACCGGAAATTACGGATGCACGGGATGCAATCGTGCGTGTGACTCTTGGCAGTATCTGTACCAGTGACCTGCATATCAAACACGGTAGTGTGCCGCGTGCAGTACCCGGAATAACGGTTGGACACGAGATGGTAGGTGTCGTGGAAGAGGTGGGAGCTGAAGTTACATCAGTCAGTCCCGGCGACAGAGTGACTGTGAATGTCGAGACTTTCTGTGGGGAGTGTTTCTTTTGTCATCACGGATATGTCAACAACTGTACCGACCCCAACGGTGGCTGGGCTTTAGGCTGCCGTATCGACGGCGGACAGGCGGAATATGTCAGAGTACCTTATGCCGATCAGGGACTGAACCGTATTCCCGATACAGTCAGTGATGAACAGGCTCTTTTTGTCGGTGATATCCTTGCCACAGGCTTCTGGGCAACTCGTATCTCGGAGATTACGGAGAAAGATACTGTCCTCCTCATTGGTGCCGGACCTACTGGAATTTGCACTTTGCTCTGCTCGATGCTGAAGAATCCGAAACGTATCATTGTCTGTGAAAAGTCCCCTGAAAGGATTCGGTTTGTCCGTGAACATTATCCCGATGTACTGATAACGACACCTGAGAACTGCAAGGAGTTTGTACTCCAAAACAGTGATCACGGTGGAGCTGATGTTGTCCTGGAAGTGGCGGGGACCGAAGATAGTTTCCGGATGGCGTGGGACTGTGCCCGTCCCAATGCGATAGTCACTATTGTGGCTCTTTACGACAAACCTCTGCTTTTTCCTTTGCCTGAGATGTATGGCAAGAACTTGATTTTCAAAACGGGTGGAGTGGACGGTTGTGACTGCGCAGAGATTCTCAGGCTGATTGAGGAAGGGAAGATAGATACCACTCCTCTTATTACCAATCGCTTTCCGCTGAACGAGATTGAGGAGGCATATCGTATCTTTGAAAACAAGCTGGACGGCGTCATCAAGGTAGCGATTGTATGTCAAACCGAAAGTAATAAATAAGAATATGCCTGTTATCGAAATATCCTCTTTGTCTCATCCCGGAGTTGAGATATTCTGTACTCTTACCGAGGCTCAGTTACGCAATCGTATCGAGCCTGACAAGGGTATTTTTATCGTAGAAAGTCCAAAGGTTATAGAGAGAGCTCTGGACGCCGGTTATGAACCTTTAGCCATTTTATGTGAGCATAAACATATCATTGGCGATGCCTCCGACATCATTGAACGTTGTGGCAATGTGCCTGTCTATACGGGTAGCAGGGAACTGCTTGCTACATTGACCGGTTATGTTCTGACACGTGGTGTTCTTTGTGCCATGCGTCGTCCTGCGGTGCGCAGTATGGCAGAAGTCTGTCGGGGAGCCCGGCGCATCGTCGTGATCGACGGTGTTGTTGATACAACCAACATCGGTGCTATTTTCCGTTCGGCAGCCGCCTTGGGAATTGATGCCGTACTACTGACGCGTAACTCTTGTGACCCGTTGAACCGTCGTGCGGTCAGAGTATCGATGGGAACGGTCTTCCTTATACCATGGACTTGGCTGGACGGTTCTCTCAGCGACTTGGGCAAGCTGGGCTTCCGTACAGCTGCCATGGCACTCACGGATAACTCTGTTTCCATTGATGATCCTGTCCTGACAACCGAACCCAGATTGGCTATCGTGATGGGTACCGAAGGGGACGGACTTTCGCCGGAAACGATTGCCGAAGCTGACTACGTAGTCCGTATTCCTATGTCGCACGGTGTCGATTCGCTCAATGTAGCCGTTGCGGCTGCCGTAGCTTTCTGGCAACTTCGTGCCCGATAGTTCTGAGGTTTTAGGATATGTTGGTGTAATAATCTTTAATAAAAAAGATTTTATGAAGGTCCTTTTTATTGTCGGGACATAAGTTCCGCAAATTGATCGAGTGACTGGACATTATATTTCTCAATGAGATCAATGCATTGTTGAAGATAATCTTCATCCACTTTTACTCCATTCCATTGGTACCATCGTTTTACCATCTCAATACCTGCATTATGCTTCTTGGCAACATTCCAAATCGTGACGAGATCATCCTTTTGTTTTCTTGATTTTAACCGTTTCAGCTCAAGTGCCCCTTTGTAGATTTTGATTTCCTCATCATAGATGAGCTGTTTCTTTAGCGTCAGTTCATCATCTCCCAGAAAAGTGACATGAGTCATGAGTTTTAGGTCGTTGCTTAAATCGGCTACTGCAATACCATGGTCGGAAACGATGAAATAGCCGCCATTATTCTTGCGGGTATACAAGACTTGCGGATTGTTATATACAAAGTACTCGAATAAGTTTTCTCCCTTGCGGTCTATTTGATAATGGTCGATGTAACGTTCTTTATATCGTTGCATGAAATGCGCTGTGTAATGCATCACCATATCACGGGGCTTGAAACCCGACATTTGGATATAGCCATTGCTTGAAGCGCCGACAATGGGGGCGTAAGCCTGAAATCCTACGCCTTGCATATATGAATTGTGTTTTCCCACCACTGTCCACACATTTCTTCGGGTGGTGGTGAGGGTTATACGCTGGGTCGCCAAAGGATATGGCAGCATGTTCTTTGTTTTCTTACGAACTTTATCCATGAACATATTTGCTTTGGTCGATATTTCGATGAGGTCCTTATGCACTTCGGCATACAGTTCCTCGTGAGTCATACTTGTAAGATACATACTTTGTTTTTTTGATTGTGTATAACGGTAGTGGTTATCTTCGTATCTGATGTCGTCTGTAGGACGGTTTTTTGTAAATGATACGGAAAACAAACGCTTTATTTTGTTTGGAACCTGTTTGAAACAAGTTCCAGCCAGCCTGCCATACTTTCTTATTTTCTATCTCTAATTTTAGCTCTCAAATATTCTTTTAAATTTTCATCACAGCAATATACATAGCAACCTTTCATTCCTCTGGACATTAAAACACGGTAGATGTTGCGGGCGTAGTTATCAAAATATGCCGCATTTCGTTTTAACATAGGATCTTTGATTTCTTTAATGTCTGTAATCAGACATTGTTGCTCTGTGTCATACCGTAAATCAGGACCGATGATGACACCTATGTAATCAAATTCAAAACCTTGCGCCGTATATATACATCCGACTTGTTTGATGCCTTCGGGTTTATATGCCCATTCATACCACTTGACATATCCCTTGGGAATATTGGTAATAGTATCTTTGGTTTCCCACGGCATTGCGAAGTTCCCGATGGTAACATCTTTTACAAAATCTCCGTTCTCATCCAGAGAACTTGACCATGGCCAGCAAAATCCTGCAGTCAGGCGTGCGCTTTGCCCGTCTATACTGTCTTTTCTCTTTATCTCATCATACAGTGTTTGAGGATCGTCGAATATTTTAAAGTCAAATTCATCTTCTTTGAAGGATGATTTTACAGGTTCATTATAGATAACTTGTTCAAGCCAGTCCAGATAGTTGTCCGAACCATTGCAGCGGAACTGGGATTTTAATTCGACTTCTGCAATATCGGCATTGTATTCTTTGGCACATTCCCGAATGAGTTGGGAAGATCCGATCTCGACGCTTCGGATGGCTTGTTTGTCGTCGATAAAGAATACGGATATCTTGGCTGCTTGGACGATTGTTTGAATCTGTGTAAGATTGGTTCGTTTATCAGTCGGCGTGTATTGGTTGTTTGCACTATTAGAGATGCGATGGGCTTCGTCGACCAGCAATACATCTATATTATTAGGTTCACAGTTGGCCGGAATAAACTGAGTTACATTTGAAAATAGCAGTTTAGCCTTACTGCCACGCGGCAACCGGTCTTTTACCCCTTCCAGTAAAGGTTTTGATTTTGTGGCATAACGGATATTATAACTTTTCTTGTTTCCCGCCAATAGAGCCAGGATATGTAAGGCAATCACTGTTTTTCCGGTTCCCGGTCCTCCTTTTACGATAATGATACTTTTCTTGTTACCGATTTTGCGGATTTTATCAAGAATGACATTGCGCGCTATAATCTGCTCTTCGATTAGGGCGAATGCAGATACATTACCCTCATGAATCAGGTTGGCTGCCGATTCCAGCAGTTTTTTAGAAGGGCGTATGGGGCTGTTGATCATTTTGTGGAAGATCGTTTCGCCATCGCCGTTGCCTAATGCTTGCTGCAGGTGTTGGGCGAGTTCCTGCACTTCGTCGCCGGCGTACGTTTTGTATGCTTGCAGGAGTTCGCTGTATTTCTCATCAAATAAGGTATTGGGTGTTTTGTTTTTGCGGTAATTGTAGCAGTATGCGAGTCCTTCGATATGAAGTTCTTTGCTGCTCAATATTTCTATGAATCCGGTCAGATAATCATTGTATCCTCTTACTTGTTGGGAAGGGTGGGATACCAGCCGGTGTCCTCCGCCTGTGTATGCCTGTACCTGGAATGTGGTGTCTGAATCTTCGTCGACGTTGAAGTTTCCTTCGCAGTCAGCATCCCGGACCCCTTTGTTGTCCCATTGTTTTAATTCGATATGGACTACATTTCCCTGATTTTGTGAGTTTCTACCTTATAAGATGCAGTCAATGCGTTTCATGTTGTATGGAACGAGGTACTCGAATGTCACATATGTATCAGTAACTCCGCTCAACTGAAGCAAGTCTTTTATTTTAGGGGCATTATTCCCCCATGACATTAGTTCTGAATTGCTTGGGTGTAAGTTATAATAGGTGGCGGCCTTTGTTATTTTGTCTGTAAACAGATTGGTCATTACATCATGAAAAAACGTAGCCTGCGGTTCTTGGTATAATACTCTTTTGCCGGTCATGGTGTTCGGTTATAATTCGTTATATTTCTTAGCAGATCCTTTGGCTTTCTCAACCGGATACTTTTGCGCATTCTTCTCTATTTTATCCAGTATGATTTGGGCGACATCAAAATTATATTTATTAGCAATGAGTAATGCGTAATTGAGGACATCTGCCAATTCTTCTTTTATTTTTTCAACATTTGCCTCTTCCGGTGATTTCCAGAGAAAGAGTTGGTTCAGTTCTGCTGCTTCAATGGATAATGCCAATGATAAATCTTTAGCATTGTGAAATTGGGCCCAGTCCCGTTCGTCTCTGAATTTCACAATGGTTTCTGTAAGTTCTTCTATTGTTGCCATATTATGTTGTTTATTCTGTAAAGTCAAAAGATTTGCTTTAGAGTATAAAGCATAAAAACTTATTGATGCACAAAGATACTGTTCTATTTAAAATAGACCTAATCTTCTTCCAGCTATTTTAGCTGAATATTTTGTAGGCTTATTGTTTAAGGATGTACTCATCTATTTAAAACAGGGTATTATTGGCGTTCAGAAAAAAGTAATTGTATTAGCTTTTCTGTCTTTTTATATTTACTTTTGTCTTTGAAGGTGAGATGAACTTTATGGAAGTCTCGGTAGTGCAGGAAAAACAATTTAAATAAATCTTTTATATGCTAAAGAAGGGTATATACGAACATGTTATCAACCAGATAACAAAGCAGCATATTCATGAAATTGAAGAGCAAGGTATGGTTTGTATGTTACAAAATATAGATGAGGCAGAGTCTCCACAAATACTAGCCAATTATTTGGGGAAGGTGATTCGCCAGAAACTTGAGGAGATCGAAAATCAAGAAGATCGCGTAAATCTTATAAATAATATCTTGAAAGAAGCTGGGGTTATTGATGAAATTCAGATAGCTGAACCTTCAAAATTGTTAACGGAGGTAATGAGCAGACAACAAGCACTATTACAAGCAGAAAGTCGCATACAAACTATTCGTCCCATCTCTGGCTTTCGCGTAAGTAATCTGTTTACGGGCGGTAGTAGCTTGCTTTCTCTAGGAGAAGAAATACGCCGTGAAATAGCAAGTGCTAATGAGATAAATTTCATTGTATCTTTCTTGAAAGTATCAGGTGTCCGTATATTGCTCAATGATTTGCTCAAATTCTGCCAAAAAGAAGGGAATCGTTTGCGGATCATAACAACTACTTATTGCGGAGCTACACAGGCTAAAGCAATAGAGCAGCTTGCTGCGTTGCCGAATACTGAAATACGTATTTCTTATAATACAGATATTGAACGTCTACATGCCAAATCATATATTTTTGTGCGCAACTCCGGTATGAATACTGCTTATATCGGTTCGTCAAATCTTTCAAAATCTGCTCAAACTGAAGGTCTTGAATGGAATATACGCGTTACAAGTGTTGAAAATCCACATATAATAAAAACTGCTCTTGCTACATTTGAGATGTACTGGAATAGTTCTAATTTTGAGGATTTCCGGCTTGGAGGTATAGAAAAGTTTAATAAAGAAATACATCGTAATATCTTTAGAGATACTTCGAATGAAGTGATATATCGACATTTTACTCTTCTTCCTCATCAAAAACAAATTCTTGACAAGTTACGTGTAGAACGTGAAGAGCTTAAGAATTTCAAAAATTTAGTTGTTGCGGCTACTGGTACAGGAAAGACAGTGATTTCAGCTTTTGACTATCAGGAATTTCGTCGCATACACTCTAGAAGCCGCATTTTATTTACGGCTCATCGGGAGGAAATTCTTCGCCAATCGTTGAATACTTATCGTAGTGTGCTTGGTGATGCAAATTTCGGTACTTTGTGGGTAGGCAATTGCCGCCCACAAGATGAAAGCGAATACGAAAATTTGTTTGTTTCCATCTCTATGTTAAACTCCCGTTTTGAAGATTTTTTTGAGAAACTAGGTGCTGATTTTTATGATTATATCGTGATTGACGAAGCTCACCACAGTCAGGCAGAAAGCTACCGAAAATTGTTTGCTCACTTCGTACCGCAACTCCTTATTGGACTTACTGCTACACCTGAGCGTATGGATGGACGTGATCTTCGACCAGATTTTGGTGGACGAATTAGTGCAGAAATTCGCTTGCCACAAGCTTTACAAGCAGGATTGCTCACACCATTTCAATATCTTTGCGTAACAGATTCTACTGATCTTAGTGATGATGCTCTTTGGAATGGGCAAAAATACAATATCGAGCGTCTTGCGGATAAACTTTGCAGCAAAGAACGAGCTGGGTATATTGTTGAAGCGTTGCATAAATACCTCGCTAATGAATATATGTGCCGTGCACTCTGTTTCTGTGTGAATAAACGTCATGCCGATTTTATGGCAGAACAGTTGAGTCTGTATGGATTTAATGCTCAGAGTTTAACATCGGATACACCATCTGATAAACGCAAGCAACTTGCTAAAGAACTGCGTGAAGGAGCTATTCATTATCTCTGCGTAGTAGATATTTTCAACGAAGGTGTAGATATTCCTGAAGTGGATACTGTACTTTTTCTACGTCCCACAGAGAGTTTAACGATCTTTCTTCAACAGTTAGGACGTGGTTTGCGCCTTTCTGTAGGTAAGACGGAACTCACTGTACTTGACTTCGTAGCACAATCTAATCGTAAGTATGACTTTGCTAGTCGTTTCCGGGCTTTGATGCTCAATCCTGAAAAGAATATTGTTAAGCAAATCAAAGATGGATTCACTTTGTTGCCATCAGGCTGCAGTATCGTGATGGAGAAGAAAGCAAGACAATATATTCTTGATAATATCCAAAGTGCTATTTATAACAAGAATCGCATTATCAGAGAAATCAATAGTTACCCTAATATACCTACCATTTCTCAGTTTTTAGAGAATAATGGACAAGATATTCGTACTCTTTATCAAAGTAACAATTGCTGGACATCGCTTAAGCGCGCTGCAGGTCGTATCGCGTACAAAGACGATGTTATAACCAAACGGTTGGAGAAAGGGATGGCTAACTTATTGCACCACAATACTGCATCATTCCTTCATTTTATAGAACTCTTTATCGATGGAAGTAAGCAATATCTTGATACTAAAAATTATAAGTATGCTTTGATGCTATATTACGCTCTTTTTCAGGATCGTTTGGATAAAACAGGTTTTGCCAGTATTTATGAAGCGCTTGAATTGATCCATAAGGAAATGTACAGCTATTTTAAGCAAGAGATTTCGGAAATTATTTCTTATTTGCTTGCGCATCTTCAACTAAAAACGATGCCTTTAGGAGAGGATGTTTTGCCTGGACTTGAATTATACGGTTGCTATACCCGTGAGGAAATTTTTACGCTTGTCGGTAGGCAAACGGAAGCGCGCAAGATGCAAGGTTCTGTAACGGGAGTCTTTAATTTGTCCGAATGCAATGCTACATTACTTTTTGTAACGCTTAATAAATCAGATAAGGATTTTTCTCCTTCAACACAGTATAATGATTATCTCATTAATGAACACTATTTCCATTGGCAGTCACAAAACACAGACTCTCATCAAAATAATGGAGGACAGCGATATACTAAGCAAGCTGATACACAAAACAAAATAATCCTCTTTGTTCGTGAAGAGAAAAAGGATGGTTATGGTAATACTTGTCCTTTCCATTGTTTTGGTCTAGTAGAGTATATGTCTTCTCATGACGACTTCCCTATGAATATCACATGGAAACTTCAACAACCAGCAATGGCACAATATGTTAAAGCAATATAAGCTATGAAACAGATAGAAGTTGTAGCAGCTATAATCTATGATAATGAAAAATACTTTGCAACCCAACGTGGTTATGGCGAGTTTGAAGGTTTGTGGGAATTTCCTGGTGGTAAAATAGAGAAAGGCGAAAGCCATGAAAATGCACTCAGACGGGAAATTCAAGAAGAGTTAGGTGTTGACATTAGTATTGATGGATTTATATGTACTACTGATTTTGACTATCCATCTTTTCACCTTACTATGCACTGTTATCTGTGTACAATTTTAGTCGGTGAATTGGAGCTTCGTGAACATAAATCTGCACGGTGGCTAGTACTAAGCTCCCTTGATGAAGTTATGTGGCTACCGGCATATAAAGAAATTGTTGAATATTTATTAGAAAATAGGTATGAGGAGTAATAGCCAGAAGAAATATCATTAATTCTTTTCTCATGGCAATTGCTACTATAATCGCTTGTTCGAAGAAGGGTATCAATTGTGGGGGAAAACATATATTGGGATATTTAGGGTGTTAATAAATATATTGGGGATTGTTATTTCCCGATGCACCATGCCTATAATATTCGAAATGAGGAATTTACGCTTTAAACGGTAGAATAGCGGTCGAATTTGTTTTATTCTTGTGAAAATCAATATTTTAGCATCAATTTTCCCTCATTTCATAAGAACCAGCAAAACTTTAAATTTGCCACGAAGTTCACTTCTACTTTTCCTTTTGCAAAGGTACGAAATATACGTGGAATTATCGCCGATTATGTCAACTAATTGCAGGAGACTTTCACGCAAATTTAACTGCATAACTTTCCGCAGTCGACTAAATTAAGAAATTGTAGTATATGCAAATTATTTACATTCCACGCTCTTAATAGATAAAGATACCGAGTTTTATATATTGCCAATATACAAATAGACTACATTTTGTTTATCATCACAGGATAATTACCTACTTATTAAGCATACAATAGAAAAATCAACATGTGTTGTACAGAACGACTGTTCCAAGATGTAACCAGATACTTGATTTAGATATGTGGTTATAACTGCAAGAATCAGGTCATCATTAGTGACAGTTCCTGATATAAAAGCCGTAGTATAAATAAATACAAGTAGTAAGTTAAGCCGATTATAGCCCTAAATAATCAGATATAGTAAGTTATAGAGACTAGGGGCTATGACTGTATATAGGCTTGGCAGACAAAAGAAAAATCAAATATTTCTCTGCTGAATCTCATCGGTTGTGATGAGTATAAATGTGGCGCCCTGATTCAGGGCCTCATCCTTGTGTAATTTTTAAACTCTATTCCAGAGGGGGTATTTTTTTACCACCGCCTTGTTTTAGGGCTTCGGTTTTCATTTTTAGAGACTCCTTGATTATACAAGGCATGATAACTAGCGGAATGAAAGCTACGGTATGGTGTACGAACATAATGCAGTAGTATGGGGTAGCAAATTGCGACATCATATTCAAAAAAGTGATGGCGCCGTGTTTCACGGCTTCACCCATGTGAGAAATGTGACATTATAATTCAGGATGGCATGTCTTAAAACCTCCGCCTTGTTTTAGGCTTCGGTTTAGATTCCAAAGGGGGCATCGTTTTGGGGACGCCTTCTAAATGGGCCTCACTGTCATTACATATATTTCTAAAAGCACCGTCGTGATATACGACCCTGGTTCAAGAATTAGTGGAATGCAACATATGAGGTAGCTTGAAAATACCCCATCTTGCGATTAAAGTAGTAATATCACAAAAATGCGGATGATGTACTTTGAAAGTACCCCATCTTGTGATTTAAGCAGTAATCCACCAAAAGAAAAATATCAGGGAGGGCTCAATTCAAGGGGTGACCAAAATGGACACCCCCTTTGGGATTGATATGTTACATATATGTAACGATTTGTTCCTCGTTGTTTATTATGTACTATAGTATGGGGTAACGAAATGTGACTCCATGTTATAAGGGGTCATCGTTTTTTGGACGCCCCGTTACAGGGCCTCCCTACAATTCCATATATTTCTAAAAGCACCGTCGTGATTTGCGACACTGGTTCAAGGTTTGGTGAAATGTAATAGATGATGTCCTTTGAAACGACCCCATCTTGTGATTAAAGCAATAAGCAAACAAAAGAAAAATATCAGGGAGAGGTCGCAATTCAAGGGGTAGCCGAAATGGACACCCCTTTGATGGGTGACATATGCATAACGATTTGTTCCTCATTTATCATTATTGCTAAGGATGTACTTTGAAAGTACCCCCTTACACTTAACAAGTAATCAAACAAAAGAAAATATCAGAGGCAAAGCCTCTTTCTTCTTTTCCCTCTTTTTGAATATAGCTTTACTTTATTATCCGTATATGTAGGGTACGACATTAAAGTAAAGTCATTCTATTTTTCTTTTGTCAGCAAATCTCTTTAAGAACATAAAAAGGAAAATGCGCTATCCCTCGTGGAAATCTATCAAAAACACCACATTTCCACGACTTATAAATACTTTTTTATTAAAATCAACAATGGCACTTAGTCAATTTTATGCGACTATTCAAATTAACCTGAAAATTATTCGCCCATTACGATAAATTTTAATATGTTTGCATTAAACTATAAACAAATTCAGTCATGAAGCAACTAAATAGGATTAAAATTGTATTGGTTGAAAAAAATAAAACAGCTCGCTGGCTATCTCAGCAGGTAGGCAAGAATGCATGTTCAGTGTCTCGCTGGTGTACAAATGCTTCACAACCAGACTTGGAAACACTGTTTCGCATCGCAGAGCTCTTGAATGTTGATGTGAGAGAGTTGATTCATGTAGAAAAAGATAAATCTAACTAAGTAATCCACATGGCTATTCCAGTTAACATAGAAGATCTACTTCACAAACGCAAAATAGAATCCACCCGCATTGAATTTAAAAAAGGTTGGAATCCTGATAAAATCTATCGTACTATTTGTGCTTTCGCCAACGATATTGATAATCTTGGAGGAGGATACATTGTTGTAGGTGTAGAAGAGGAAGATAATACAGGCATCGCAAAACGCCCTGTAACAGGAGTTCCTGTTGAAGAGCTTGACAAAATCCAGCGTGAAATGATTGGCTATAACAATAAGATTGATCCTTATTACATGCCAAGAGTTGATGTTCAGGAGGTAGATGATAAATATGTATTGCTTATCTGGGTACCAGCAGGTGTAAATCGTCCGTATAATGTGCGTGAACGTGTTACAGCGAGCAATCAATCACCATGTAAATGGTATGTGCGTAATGGTACCAATACCATAGAGGCAAAAGGCGAAGTATTGGATGAATTGCGTGAATTGGCAAGTCGCCTTCCATTTGATGAAAGAGGGAATGAAAATATTGAACAGACAGATATTTCTAGAGCATTGGTTCTGGATTATCTACAAACTGTAAATAGTCGCTTGGTAGCTGATTTTGAAAAGCTGTCAATGTCTGAGATATTGTCTCAAATGGACTTATTAGTTGGACCAACTGAATGTCAGCTAGTGAAGAATGTAGCTGCTATGATGTTCTCTAAAAATCCAGCCAAGTTCTTCCCAACCACGCAGGTTGATATTGTAATCTTTCCAGAGGGCTGCATCAAGAATCCCAATAATATGATTGAGGTTCCAAAGATCGTAGGTCCTGTACCTGAAATGATTAAGCAAGCATTGGACTATATCAAAACAAATGTTATCAAGAAGAGAATCATCAAACCTAAAGATAAAGCGGAGTCTATAACCTATTTCAACTATCCTTACCAGGCGATTGAAGAGGCTGTAGTTAATGCACTATATCATAGAGATTATCAAGAGCGTGAGCCAGTGGAGATAACAATTGAACCAGATAAAATATCAATTCTTAGCTATACTGGCCCAGATCGCTCTATAAGTTTGGATGCTATTCAAAAGGCAGAACGTCTAAAGTCACGTCGATATCGTAACCGTCGTTTGGGTGATTACCTTAAAGAGTTGCAGTTGTCGGAAGGTCGTGGTACTGGCATCCCAACCATTCAGGACGAATTACGCAGAAATGGCTCTGCTCCAGCTGTGATTGAAACCAATGAAGAAAGAAGCTACTTCTTGATAGAAATCCCTTGTCATGAGGGCTTTGAGGGTTCTTTAACTATAGGTGAAGCGAAAAATGAGGCTATAAATGAGGCTATAAATGAGGCTATAAATGATAATGCACAAACTGTCTTATTGGCAATATCAAAGTCGCCTCTTATTAAGCGCAAATCATTATTGGAAAATATCGAAATTTCCAAAGCAACTTTAGAAAGAACCATTAAACAGCTATCATCAGAGCCTTTAGCTTTGATAGAGTATCAAGGATCTTTAAAGACTGGTGGTTATGTGCTAACAGAGAAAGGCCAAGCTTTTGTTAAATCATTGGAGGAATAATAATGGCTAGAATAAAAAAAATAATAGGATTAATAGATGCTGACTTGCTTGACAATGTACACGTCATCCTAATCTTGTGTTGCTTAAATTAGCAGGATTCTTCCATGACAACGGAATTCAATTTGAGTTGATACTAGATCCCAAAGCAGATACATCGCATTATACAAAAATATACATGTCTCGTGTATTCACATATACCGAGTTACCTGAACTGTATATACGTGCTAAAGGTACATCTGAAGAGCGAAAATTCCATTGTGGAGGAACAGGTTTCTATGCTAATGAAGCAAATGTAATGGAATATCGCAAAATGCGTGAAGATGACATGAATCGCTTAGAAAACGATGAATTCCTAAATTCGTTGAGAAACTTCCATGGAGGCAAAGAGTATGGTATAAACATGGCTAGGCAAATGCCATACTATCATCTGTATGACTCTTTTGTAAATCAACAAGTTGAAAAAGGTTTTAAACGAGAGAAATATAAGGATTATCAGAAATATTCGATCGGATTTTTAACTCGTGGATGTGTAAGACATTGTCCTTTTTGCGTAAATAAACTTGAGAATCATATATTGCCATATTCTAAACTACAATGTTTTTTAGATGAGGAACGGGATGATAATGGTAAACTTATTCGTCCATATATATATCTATGGGATGATAATTTTCTAGCATCTGATCCATCAATATGGCGACCACTATTGGAACAACTTATAGAGACAAAACGTCCATTTCAATTCCGTCAAGGTCTTGATGAGCGTATGTTGGCAGAAAGTCCTTATGGTGAAGAAATGGCAGAAATGTTATCACGTTCACGTTATCATGGAGATTTTATTTTTGCGTTTGATAATTGGAAGGACCATGAACTAATTGAAAAGTCACTCAAAATTTGGAAACGTTATAATCCTAAAAAAGGAACAAAGTTTTATTTGTTTTGTGGATATAAGCAAGCTGAGCATAGTCAAGATAAATTCTACAAGGATATATGGGAATTGTTCCAAAGAATAAAGATACTTATGTCCTATGGCTGTGTCGGTTATGTAATGAGGCATGAAGATTATCATAAGGCTCCAATTCCTAATTTTTATATTCAGATAGCTCGATGGTGTAATCAGCAGGCATTCTACAAAAAAATGTCATTTTGGGAATATTGTTACAGAAATCAAACTTACTGGGAACAGCACTCTGGTTTTGAGGTTTTAGATGAAATTAAATCGTTTGATGCTTTCCAAAAGGACCTTAGTGCAGGTTTCTATGCACATCCAAATAAGAATGGCAAGGTCCGAAAGATTTGTAGAACTTTACAAACAGCCCTAGATGTACTAGAAATGTTCCCCAATCACTATGATGAGTTAATACAGATGTACAACTATAAAATGGAGGATCTTATAGATCCAATCCTTTGGCAAAATAGAATATGAGCAAGATAACAGACATATTTAAACAACTGAGCCATGGCTCGTTAGGCGCAGTTCAGAACGGATGTCAATTAAATGAATTGGCTGAATATCTGAATGTTGATAGACTTATAGAAGTAAATCTTAAGAAACACATGGATGCCATCAAACAAAACGGAGGTGGCTTAGTGTTACTTATTGGTAATGCTGGTGATGGAAAGTCACACATTATAAGTAAACTCAAAAATACGAATGACTACAATGATTTTGAGTTTTATAATGATGCTACAGCTAGTTGCTCTCCAAATATGTCTTCTATAGAAACGCTTAAGATCGCATTACGCAACTATGACGACCAGCATATCAAGACTACTTCAACTAAAACCCTTCTTGCCATAAATCTTGGTAAACTTAATGATTTTGTTGATGATGAAAACTTTTCAGAAATTGGGAATTTAGCAAAGCAGGTTCTAAGTGACCACTATGAAAGTATAAATCAAACAGATTACCTAAGATTTGTCTCGTTCAGTAATCAGCAAAATTTTGAGCTCACACAAGATGGCTCTGAATATCCTGTAGAATCGTCATTTATAAGTGAAATTCTGAATAAAATCACAAAAGCAGATTGCTGCAATCCATTTTATGCTGCGTATGAGGAAACAAAAAAGGATAGCCATTATGGGGCAATGTATCCAGAAGTATTAAACTTCGAGATACTTTCTTTGCTTGTAGTAAAAAAGAGTATTGTAATGCTCATAATAGAGTGCATGGTACGTTTTCAGCTAATCTTTACGCCAAGAGATTTCTTTGACTTTGTATGTTCTATAATTGTATTTCCATTCTCCGAAAAGTACAATGAAGGCCGTCATTTATTTGAATCGTTATTGCCAAGTCTTATATTCTCAGGTAATTCTAGTAAGATTCAAAAAATGGTATGTCAATTAGATCCTCTTCGAGTGAGTAGTCTTGACCATAATAAGTCTTTGGCAGTTATGTTTACAGCCTATAAATTGCATGATGATATGCTAGATAAAAACAAGCTGTCATGTGTCTATGAATCACTGAAGGAGAAAATTAATTTTTACTACAAAAATCATGGTAAAGATACAGAGAGAATCTCAAAATTTATATTTCGAGTTTCTCATCTTCTTGATTATCATAGTGAATCTGATGTATATCGCCAGTTCCTAAGGAATCTCTCATTATATAACAATGAAGAATCTAGAAATGAAATAATCCTTGAATTAGAAGAAAAAGTCGATTTGAGTATTCCACGCCATTATGGAGCATACACCCAAGTGAATGATCTAATTCCTCTCAATATTCAAGGAAGTAAATACAGACTCTTTGCAAGAATAGACAAGTCAATGTCAAGTGTAGACGCACCTTATATCGGACAATTTAGAAATGAATTCCTATTATATATACCAATGCAATGGGATGTTAAGAATAATCCAGTTGAACTTAAAATGGATTACCAATTGTTCGAATACATCTGTTCACTTGAGAAAGGGAAACTTCCAATTACCTATGAAAGTGAATTGAATATGGAATTCAGCCGTTTCATCCGTGAGTTAATTAAATATAGTTCAGGCGATAAGGAGGTAGTAATCATATCATCTGATGAAAAAACAGTTTGTCTTAGATCAAAACTTAACAACGTCGTAACGCTATCATGATTAATACAGAGAATTTCTATAGTTCCTATTATAAGGATACCACAAAAGATAAAGCATTGCCTACAGCGTCTCGAATTCGTTTTGAAAACGGTGTTGTGGAAAATGTATTGTTAGAGGATAAAGAGTTTACAGATGCTTTTAGATCGTCTGTGCAAGTATTGCCGTTTACCAGTAATCCTTCAACTTCTAACTATGATAGAAGTTGTGGCTTACGAGGTATAACTGGAGAGTTTTTCAGAAAAAGTAAAGACAGACAAACAAAAGCAATATCAGATTTTGAAAACAATGCTATTCAACCTGTACGTAACTATCTATTACAACAGAAGCATATGAAAGAGAAACAGGTTGAAGAGTTTATTGAGATAATGAAGGATGTAATGTATTCAGATGGTTCATTAACGATCATTGACCCTTCTTTTTTGAAATTTCTACCTCTCACTGATGGTAATACAAATTCCAAGAAATATGAACATGGTCAGCGATCCATTGCAGAATACCTCTCTTCTATGCTTTGTCCAAAAGATCTACTTGTCGATATGTTATCAAAGAAGCCTAATCTCTTCAATGAAATTATTATATCTGCACTCAGTAGCTCAACTGGCACAGGAGGTTCAAATGAAAATGAATATATTATTCTCCCTTTTATTAAGGAGGCTTTTGGTGAAGACCTTAAATGGTTCTTGAAACGTGATGATAGCATTGTTGTGAAATATATTCATGTATTCCTCCACTTCTACCTGTGTTATTCTCTGTCTCAGACACTTGTGTATCTTGATTATCGCAAATACAATATAGTTCCTGAGAAACCACAAAAGATGTATTATATCCTTACTTCTGAGCATGCATCTGAAGGTCGAGAGGCTGTCACTAATGGCTGGAATAAATACGTTAACAAAGAAGCTTTAGAGAAATCGTTTGGAAGAATTGAGGCATTAGACATTCTTAATAGTTTACTAGATGGCAACATAGGTTTTTATAATGATGTATACAATAAACTTAAAGAACAGGATTTCAACGATGAAATTAAAATGCTGCTTGAAGATGTCATATGTTCTTATCAGCGTGATAAACGCGAACAGCTCAAAAAACGTGAAGTAGCAAAGTTTCAATTCCCAGATGAGGTGTCTACCGAAGTCAATTCCTACGATGATTTTATTCTTAAGCTAGGACTGCTTTGCACAACTTTACAATCCAAGGAGTATGAATCAAAGATGAAGATACGCGTCAACAATATAATGAAAATAAGAATGCTATCAACAAGACGTGGCAGGGAGATTCTAAACCTTGATGACGAAATGCTATTTTTTCTTATGGCGATGATCTCAAAAGGTACCCGTATGAAACTTGAGGATCTTTATGAAGGTTTTGGTAAATATGGTGTAGCCTTTGACTACGACACAAAAGCCGCAATTGAGAATTACTTACTGAAATTAAACTTATTAGAGCGCAAAAGCGACTCAGGTGAAGCACAATATGTTAAAATCGTTTTATAAATATCTCGTTGATGAACTAATCACAGATTATTTCACAACACACAAGCCTGGTTCATTTGGATTAAAATATTTTTATGTTCTGTTTGAAAATGCTGAACATAGAAATGGCTTATATAATGCTATTGCAGAAAATCTGACAGCTCATGATATAACTGTTACAGGAATTTTCGAAAACCGTCAGGAATGGATGGATGTCGATGTGCTTAATACCAAGTGCTTTCAGCCAAATGCTGATGGGGCAGAAATTATTGTTGGTAACGAAAGTGTAATAGATAATGGTTATTTAACTACGCTTAGAAATGCTGTAGTTCAGCCTGATTCTCAATATAGTGACAAAACTTTGTTTTGTATTCTATGCAATAATAAATTAGAATCCTTAACATCAACTGGAGTAAATCTACTAGCAGAGGGAGGACCTTTACACCAAGATACCATTTTCAAGAATATGTTGACCCAATTGGACAACCTAACGATTCTTGATTACGATAGAATGTGCTTAAAAAGGTATGCAGAAACTATTCGTGAACGAATTGCTCACCATGAAGCTGACCTATTTATGTTCAAAGATATTCTTGGCGTTTTACAATCACATCCAGTTGAACTTTCGGGTAAGTATGACAAGTTTGGTTATTTCCCTGACAAATATTGTACAACCCCAAGTCTGATAACAATTGACTCAAAAGATATGGAGGCTCGTATAAAAGGAAACTCATATCATTTTGAGCAAATAAAGACTATCCTTAATTCATATTCAACTGAGGCATATACAGAACTTATTAAAATATATGACAATGCCTTAGCAAATAAGATTGTTAAGAATCCAGATACGTGGATGCAGATTGACTACGAAGAGATCAAGAAAAGTGTCGAAAAGAAAGCTGAGCAGGCTAATTATAAATTTGTGTCTCTTCAAATAGCTAATGATCATTCGGCTGAGTTAATAAATAGTCCTCTTCCTAAAATGACGCAAAAATCTAAGAAAGTCTTTGCGATCATTTGTGATAATACCGACCATATAACAACAAGCGTTAGAATTGATTTTAATAAACCTATCTCTGATTGTACGGTACTCAAGGATATAAATGTGAAGGGCAATCCTACAACTCAGTACAAGGTTGTAGGTTCATCAGTACGAATAGAATTAGCTGATAATGCTGTAAAATGTGAAATAGGTAAGGATAGTAATAAATTTACTTTCATAATGATGAGAGTAAAAGCTCCTCATGGTACTTTTGAAGAAATCAAACCATATTTTTCTATAAGTTCAAAAGCAAATATCGTAATAAAAACACCTGAAGATATTGATTCTATCTCTATTGGAAGAGGATCAAAGAAAATCGACTTTACAAATACTCTTGGAGATATTGAATGGGATGATGACTATAGTGTTAAAGTTGACCTTAACGATTTCTGCGATGGTGTTGACTTACCAATCACATTTGGGGATAAAAAGATTATATTCAAAATTGAAGTTGATGAGCAAAGAATTGTTCCAGTTAAACCGCCAAAATTGATTGGAGAGGTTTGGAGTAATGGTACTTCTGCTAAATTCCCTGGCGGAAACAAAGTAAGAGTTGGTTCAAACGAATATAATGCTGATAAAGAATTTTTTAGCTATCTTGAACTGGAACGAAAAATGGCAACAGAGAACATATACTGCATGAAGCGTTGTCTTACAAGTTTTGATAGCAAGTTAGAGCCAGTAGAACTCCAACTCCCTACATTAGTAAAGGAGAAAATAGATGCTATCTATGTGTACTACTCTGAAAAAGGCTATGTGCCTACATTGAGTTATATAGATGATGAACTCTTCAAGTTATACGAAGAGTATGTTGATGCGGTACATAATGTAATCATGTCAATTACTCCAAATGAATTGATGGATGAAAAGGAGTACTCTCTTACGAAATTGGGGACTATTGAAGATGGTGACAAGGTAATGCTAACTCCTTATCATCCTCTACTGATTGCCTACATGATGGAATATAAAAACAGGTACAAAGGACAAATGTTTGAGAATCCCAAAATACTTAAACTAGTTTCGCCATTCTACCTGATGCCATATATGTCCTATGAAAATTCAGATAGGCAGCCATATTGTGATGAATTTACTGATGACCTTAAAACATGGTTGTTTTATGAGAAGGCCAGCAATGCACAACAGGTTCGCACATACAATATCACCACTAAAATGGTGACAAGTAAAATAAAGGAATTTAAGAAACATTTCAGTTATCTATTTCAGGTTGCTGATAGTCCTATTATAATAAGTACTATCGGTATTTATGACGATACTAATGTTGTCAAGGGGCTTTTTGAATACGTTAAAAGCGAAATGAAGAATTCTCCTGAAGCAATTCAGAGAGTAGAAGTTCATGAGTATGTCAAGAATCTAGCTGTAGAAACATTCTTTGAAAAGCTTAATAGATTAAATTCAGAAGAATTGATTTGTAAAGAGCTCGACAAAGTTGATACATATTTAGATATGGGCAATAAAGATATCAGCCCATTACAAATTATAAGACAGTTTTTTACAAGAATTGATTTCTATAAGCATGATATAAATGAATGTAATAATGAAATTGATTATTGTCACATTTCTTTCTATCAAATGGATACAGGCTTGGAATTCTCTAAGTCACCAACGTCTGCACTTCGAAGTGAATTATCTTTGAATGGGTTGATTTCTATCCCATCAACTAACAACCAAAAGGGCAAAACATATACAGTTGGATTTGGTACACGTGGATTTGCAACAGATCTCAGCAAGTATGGAAAGGTTTATCCAATTGCTATCGACATGAATAGTCTGTATGCTAATGAGCGCACTCATTGGGCAAATAGTTATTCTCCAGATACGTGCTTCGCCAAAAGCTATGTGTTTAAGGACGACTTGCTTTTACAATCTATATACGACAAGTCTAATTGGGTAACATTCTTAAATCCTGAAGTTGATATAGATTTCTTCTATCGTCAGAAAGATCTTTATGTCATTCACTATACGGACCAATATACGATAAATGCAAAATATGATAGTATTACTGTAACCAGACAGACCAAGCAATATGACAATATGTTGGCTGGTTATTATGACAGCTGTGTTACTAATACAAATCAGCGTGAATTGTTCATGAGTACTATGATGAACTATTTCAATAGTTTGAATGGAAGTTGGTTACTAGATGTTATCAGAAAAACTGATGTGCAGATTCGAGAAAAGATGAGCATAGTATCTGCTTGCATTATGATGAAGAGGTTTTTGTCTAGAAACCAAAATGTTGTATGGGTCCCTATTTCGCTCGAAGAAATACTTCGTGTAACAGGGAATATAGGTCTTGAGCAAGATTCTTTGTTCTCAAAGAAAGCCCTAGGCGTGAAAGGCCAGATGTCTGATGATTTGCTTCTAGTCGGTGTTGAAGATGTTCAAGGAGCAATAAAGTTGTATTACTATCCTGTTGAAGTTAAAGCTTCTATAGGAAGCAACTTCACACATACCGCCAGTGAACAAGTTGTTAAGACATATAACGTTCTCAAGAAAACATTGATGGATGAAGGTGGTTTTGCAAATGATATTTATAAGACGTTTTTTGCATCACAGATACTTACTAACACAGATAAACTTTGGGCAAATGGTCTATTAGATGAAGCTGAATATCAATTCATAGATAATTGCCGATTCCGGTTACTCAATTTGGATTATACCATAGCAGATGAAATGAAGTGTCGTGAAATGGGTTATGCTGCAACTGTTGCGTTTTCTGGCTCTAGTGCTCCTGAAGCTTCTGTTGATATGATTAATGATGATATCCTAGTTTGTCATATTGAGGTTTCATTGAATACATGTAACTCTTGTATTATAAGCGATGATGTTTCTGCAATTAACCAGCTTATACAGTCGCCAATAATCGTTGCCGATGAGGTAAAGGCATTTTGGAAGAATAAAGATTTAGGAATCCTTGATTCACCAACCACGATGCCATCAGGTACTATACCAGTTAAAAGTTTTGAGAACCAAAATTCTTCTGCTCAAGCTCAGGACATAGATATTACTGAAACCAAAGATCAACATAGTACATCGAGTAACGTGGCAAAAATTTCTTCTGATACACAGGAGGGTGAACAAACAACGGATGAGATCATTGAAGTAAATTCTCCAGACTCGGAGATTTCGTCGAACCAACCAATTCAGATTATAGTTGGCTATTCAAAGGTGACAAGAGAGAATATCCTTTTTGAACCCAATAATACCAGAATGGTCTCACATCCTAATATGGGAATTATTGGTACAATGGGTACTGGTAAGACCCAGTTTGCTCGATCTGTTATTGCGCAGTTCGCAAAGGAATCTGTGCATAATGTGGGAGGTAAACCTGTTGGTATGCTTGTGTTCGACTACAAGGGAGACTACAAGGATAAGGAATTCTTAGATGCTGTTGGCGGAACGTCATATAAATTCAACTATCCATTCAATCCTCTGAAGCTAGTAGTAAATGATGAGGTTGAAGGCATGAATTTGCCCGCTATTACAGCAGATAGAATAGCTGATTCGTTTGCAAAAGCTTATGGGCTTGGATTGAAACAACAGAGTAACATCAAGCAGGTTATTATTGACACATATAATGATGCTGGTATTACAAGGGATTCAAATACGTGGGATAAGCCTGTTCCAACAATGGAGCAAGTTATTGATAAATATTTTGAAACATATGATGCCAATGATAAAGCTTATGCTCTATTTGATAAACTTCAAGATTACACAATATTCACAACCGACAACAGTAATTGTGTATCCTTGTTTGAATGGCTAAATAGTGTTCGTGTAATTGACCTTACACTATATCCAGACGACACAAAGAAAGTAATAGTATCCCTAATACTTGATCTTTTCTATGCTGAAATGCGTCAACTTGGTGGTAGTAAGCAAGAGGATGGTTACCGTGAATTGCGTGCTATGATCATGGTAGATGAAGCACATCAGTTTTTGAAGAAAGACTTCAATTCGTTTCGTAGCATTATAAGCGAAGGACGAATGTTTGGCGTTGGTATGATACTGTCCACCCAAAATATCAGTGATTTCAAGACTGCGCAGGAAGATTATTCTCAGTTTATTTTGAGTTGGGTAATTCATCACGTTAATTCTATCAGCAAAGCAGAAATTGCCAGCATATTTGGTGCTAGTGATCCTAATGGAGAACGCTATATGGACTTTATTAACAAGGCTAAGCTCTTCGAAAGTGTTTGTAAAATAGGTTCAAAGGTAGATGGTATTAGAGATTTGCCATTCTTTGAGTTAGTGCAGAAGGATGATAGGTTTAAGAATGACAATTAACGAATCAACCATGTTAGACGAAACAATAAAAGATAAACTTCGTTCCATTTATCAAGCAATGGACAAAGTCTCATTACCTGAAAAAGGTGATGGGTGGGTGAGCATGTTTGACTTCCAGCGAGAAGTTTGGAAATCACGAATCAATTTCAAGAATTTGGGCTATGAGTGGTTCAATGAGTTCTTGAATGATTCGGAATTGTTCTTTATTTGGACAGATTTCTCGGGAGAAAAACCCACAAGGTATGTAATTGAAAAAGCTAAACCAAAATCTCACGAAGAGCAAAGAAGACCACAATACAATCGTGCAGCAACCCAATACGTAGATTACGAGGAAGTCATTAAAATTAAACGCAGATTGCGTCTTGATAACAATCAGTTTATTGGTCAGTTCGCGCCTCAAAGAAATGAAGGTCGGTTTACGATAACAGATATCCGTAATACTGATTTTACAAAGATTGAAGATAAGGAACGTGGTGTAAAGAATCTGTCAATCTCATTCAGAAGCAACAAGGAGTTCAACCGCTATGCATACTACAAGTTCACTTGGGTATTGCTTGAAACCGATCCTCTCAAGTTTGGTATTGACTTGCATGAGGAAATAACACCAGTTTACCCCAAAGACATTGTGAGCAGTCTTTATGAGGGCATTATGCGTTATCCTGCAGGTGCTGCAAAGAAGATTGTTCGTTCGCTTGATACTCTCAAAAAGCAGCTTACACAAAGCGGTAAGGAAGTATTCATCTATGAGTTGTTGCAGAATGCTAACGACTATCCTCGTCGTACAAAAGTTGATAGCAAGATTCAACCTTTGCCTGTTGATGTGGAGTTCCATATTACCAAGAACTACTTAACCTTCGAGCATACAGGTGAATATTTCAATCCGAAGAATATTGCAGCTATTTGTGATATAAATGATGGCGAGAAGGCTGACAATACCGAAGCCATCGGCTACAAAGGTATTGGTTTTAAGACCGTTTTCCTTGACAACGACTATGTTCTTCTCAATACTGGTAATTACACATTCAGGTTCGACAAGTCTGCTACGGATGTAATCAATACACCATGGCAGATATTGCCAATCTGGACGGAACATAGTGAGATCGATAATGAAATCAAGTCTGTATTCCGTCAGCATCCTAACGAAGAGTTCAGAGTAAAGTTCGCTCTCCAACCACGAGATACGGAAATTCTGACCGATGAAAACAGAGATGACAACTACATCGATTTGTTTACTGATGTATTTGACTCAGAGCGCGTCATATTGTTTATCCCGAACATCAAGAAAGTTAGCATCTTTATTGATGGTCGTAATGAACCGATTGTACGTGAGAAAGACAATAAAGACTGGTGTGTATCAGATTCTCTTGTAAATGATATTCCTGAGGACATTACAGATAAGATAAACGATGTCTTGGAAAATCCAGACTCTCTTCGTTCGGATGGTTATGAGAAGATACCAGAGAAGTACATGAACTTCCACAAAACTGCAGTTAAGTTCGCATGCAAGAAAGAGGGAAGTAAACTGAAAGCTGTTGATGACGCTATGCTCTATTGCTATCTTCCTGCCAAGCGAGCTGATTGGGGCTTCAATTTCCTAATGAACACCGATATGGTGCCCAACGGACAGCGTGATGATATTGAGGATATCGAACTCAATCACGTTATTGCTCGTATTGCAGGTAAACAGTTTTTTTATTGGATTAAGCAGCTTATTGAAAGTAAAGAATACGACATTGACTCTATCTTTGCACTTATCCCAGACTTTGATGAGTGCAAGAAGAGGCGCGTGTATAAGACGTTTATAGAGGAGTTCCAGGAAGAATTTGAAAAACTCATAAAAGAAGAGCCTTTTGTTCCATGCGTGGATAAGGATGGTGAACAAACCTTTGAATGCATCGACAATATTATCAACGACATGACTGGCATGACAGCGAACGGAGTCATTTCAGACGAAGACTTCATAATTCTTATGGAGTTGGGTGACTACTCCTTGCCAGTTGACAAGTTAAGACAATCGGAGGCATTCATGGATTTCTTGTACAAGCATTCTCCTTCGAGCCTTGATGTAAAGATTAATGCTGTTGTAAAGAAATGTGAGGAAACTGATTTCCAGACATGGTTGACAGTACCCGAAAACAATACACGATTTATAAGACATTGGTTGAGTGAGGATGAACTAAACGAGTTTGCGAAGAAAAAAATATTTATTGAGTACGAAGGCGATTTGTTTACAGCAGGAAGTCTCTACTATGATCTTGACACGAATTGTAATGGAATAGGATTCTTGCGTAGATTTGTACCGCATCTTTGTGAGTCATCAAGAACAAATTTTGAGGAAGATGAAAATTGGAAATCATTTGCAGACAAGTATTTCCTGTCTTTCTCTGCAGCTTCTATGATTACAGATTACATTCTATCCAACGAGGATGCTATGGCGTTGCTTAACGTACCAAGCAATTCTGTTGCATTCTATCATTATCTTGCAGTAAAGGAAGTTGATTTAAAGGCTAACAAGACTAAGGTTCCGTATATTACCGAGGATGGCGGTGCAAGTACCGACTATACCAATTACCACTACTTCTTCAACAAAGATGCTCATGACTTAACACGTGAGAAATGGTTGGGCGAGAATGTTATCAACGTACTATCGCATATCTATTTTGACAGCCTGGCTGATGACGAGAAAGATAACATAACAGCAATATTTACTAACCTTGGATTCAACGAATTTACCAAGGACTCGTTCGTCACGACTGTCATAGTTGGCGATGCCGATTTCCGAGCAAAAGTAAACGCAGCCATAGAAAACAATTATGCCGCCAACAAATCATTTGTTGAATATGTGTTCGCTTGTGAAGCGCAGTTGAAAGAAAACTGTTTCAAGGATTATGTCTTGCGTTGTGTTGACATCCACATAAATGAGGTATATCTTTGCAACGATGACGTAAGATACTTCAATCAGGATGCCTATGCTCAGAACAGTACCTATGCCGACAATATCAATCATACTTGGTTGCAGGATAGCATGATGTATGCTCTCTCAAATGCTTACTTTGAAGGTCGTGAGAAGGAAGAGGTAAAGAAAATGGAATCGTTCTTGCGTCAGCAGTTTGGCGTTAAGACCTTCACAGACAAGTCGTTTTTCACAGATGTTGTAATCAAGAACAAGGCGGTTATCTATGCCAGTCTTGTTGACGAGGCAACTATGCTCACATTCTTGGAATACTTGAAGCGAGACGCAGACAGGCTCTTTGATGATACTATGAGTTTCAACGACATCAAGGATATGCCATTACTTGCTTATGACGGAACCATAGTAAGAGCAAGGGAACTGAATATCCAGTATATCGAATACAACGAGGACGCAAAGACTCTGTGCGAGAAAGCATGGTGTCCAAAGACGTATGTTGTGCTCTCACAGAAATATACCGATGATTTCTCTCAAGATATGCGTCAGCTGTTCAAGATTGTGAAATTTGACATCAATACCACAACTGACATTCTTGCTCAGAACGCAAACTTGCGTCAATCGGTTAATGTTATAAACAATAACGTTGATTTCTGGCGATGGGTAAAGGTAAACCAGAAGCAAATTGCATCTGTTGATAAGTTCAAGGCTATTCCGTTGCTCGACAAGAACAACGCGCTTATTAATGGTGCATCTCTTTACATTTCTGACACATATCAGCACGAGCAAATTGAGGCGCTGGTAACTAAGTATGTAAAGGAGGCGCAGTTTGTGTCTTCGTCTTACATCGAAACCGCCAATGAGAACGAGAAGGCAGAGTGGATGAAATTGTTCAGGAAACTCGATCTTAAGTCCGATAACAAGGATATTCTTTTCTCAGACATCTTGCCTAAGCTTTCAACTATTAAAACTGAGTCTTTGGATTCGGTTGTAGCGATGATGACCAAGCACCTTAAAGACCTGAAGGACAAATGGGCAGAAAGGAAACACCAAATTATGCAGTTGAGAGTTCGTACTCAATCTGCCGGTTATAAGACTCTTGATCAGGTAATAATCGTCAACGTGGATGAGGATTCTGTATCTGAACCATTCAAGTACATCACTCTCGCCAACGAGGTTCATCCCGATATCCTAAAGGCAAACAAGGACTTGCTTCTTGCTATCTCTGAAGAGTACGGTAATCGTAATCTCATTACCACAAAGCAAATGTGGATTGACGCAAAGGTTATGGATTATCTTGCAAAGTTTGCTGCCGATGAGAATAGCGTTGCTGGCACTCACATTCAGTTTGTACGTGAAGTTACCAAGATACAGAGTGAGTATGACATAAATGACACACTTCGTAAGCAGATAAAGTATCTGGTCAAGTCGAATGAAACGACATACAAGTTTGCTCATGAGCTGACACTTGGAACAGCATATTCTCCAACGTGCGACTTTGAGGCAAATGGTGTGTCTGAATTGCCGTATCTTTCTGACACTTACATCTTCGAAGGCAACAAGGATATCATCAAGCAATATTTCAAGGCGGAAAACTTGCATCAGAATATGACGCGAGAGGACTTGAAATATCTCGCAAACCGCACATTTGCTTGCTATTTCTGGTCGAAATGTTTCTCTCGTCGCTTGTCAGAATACGAAACATGGATTGAGGAAGGTCTATTTAACAATCTTGTATGCATACCAACAGAGAACTCTGTTCAAAAACCGGAATTGTTGTATGCACCTCGTATTACTGCAAGTTATGCTGTTCGTGCAAAAGCACCTCAATGGGAAGAAAAGGTTCCATGTAAGGCAATTGTAGAAAGTATAGATAATCGTGACGCAAGAGATCTGTTTGAGAGACTTCATTTCTGTACCGTTTTGTCTTTTGAAGACTGCCTTTATTATCTTGCAAGGGTAACTGAACGTCGAGAAGAAGAATCTGACTATCGCCGTATGGTTATCAATTGGATGCTTGCTGCTTCCCACACACGATAGCGAACTGGTTGCAAAATACAGAAATACGTCAACCTCTACATGGAGAAACGGTAAGGGACAGAAAAAGCACATCTCAGAACTATTTGCTATTCATCCTGACGCAAAACAGGAGAGGAATATCTTTTGGGGTGATGAGTTTGTAATGCAAACTACCAGTTTTCCGTCAAGTTCGGAGTCATTCGAGAAAGTCTGCCAGATTCTTCAAATAGAGTGTCTGACTAAGGATGATTTTATAGCCACACCTATTGGTAAAAATGATGAAACGGTAAAAATGGTACCGATACTTCGTCCTCGCCTCTTAGTGCTTGCTGCTATAGAAAATCCAGCTAGATTTCAGCAATTATACGAGAAATATAACGAAACGATTTCCAAATATCGCTTTAGTGTCTGCGAAAAGATAGACCTTGGCTATAAGACTATACATAATGATGTAATGCGCATCTACAACGATGATTCACATTTGTATTATGTGGGTTCTTGGCTTCATAACCGTACATTTACAAAATTCTGTAGCAGCATAAGAAACCTTGTTGGGTGCTTTGTCGATACAGATGTTTGCGAGGATGTGCTAGACATTAATAATTCCGTTGAATCTTGTATCGAAAAGTATTGCTCTTCGCTTGCATACGATGAGAAATTCTGTGCTTACCTCAAGTCGTTGGATTTGACTTTCAACGTTGAGCCAGAGGAAGAAGAACCTATTGAAGTTGAAAATGATTACTATAGCGATGCTACGAATAAATTAACAGATTCTGCTACAGAACCAACGACAGAGACATCAACAGAAAGTAAGCAATCAGTAAACCCCGTATCCTAGACCATAATAGTTCTTCATACCTTTGCGTGTGAATTATAAAACGTAAAAGATATGAAGAACTTAACTTTAGATGAATTCAAGAAGATTCATGAGGATTGGAAGTCTACAGGCCTATCCATCCGTGACTACTGTAGCAATACCGGATTTGAAGAAAGCAAATTCTACTATTGGCGTAAAAAGCTCACAGACTCTATGCTGCCGCAGAAAAAAGGTTTTGTACCCATACAGATGAGCCGTCATAATGGAAAGCTCATGATGGGTTCTGCCACCACTTCGGAATTGAATGCAGAGAATAATGTTGCTTGTGAGATTGTGTATCAAAACGGAGTAACTCTTAAAGTAAAGAGTGATATGACGTTGGAAATGTTACGCACACTAATCCTCTTATGCCAATAGCCTATGTTCTGTCTGAATGATTCAACTCGTTTTTTGCTGTATCCATATCCGACAGATATGCGCAAGAGCTTCTACTCTCTGAGTGGGATAGTAACCAATCACATGGGCAAAAATGTCCAGGATGGTGATGCTTATATCTTTATCAATAAGAATTTGACAGGAATGAAAATACTCCATGCAGAATATGGTGGACTAGTCATCTATAATATGAAACTGGAGCGTGGAGTCTTTAAGCTGCCTGAAATCGACTCTGATGACCCTGCTTCTTCAAGAGGGATAGACTGGTCTGACTTAATAATGATTGTAAAAGGATTATCCCCTTCGGAAGTTAAGCGATGTAGTCGTTGGGAGCCTAAGAAATAGTAGCATTTATTGCAGTTTTTTGGTAGTGAAAATTCTAGTAAAATGGGCATTTTTCATACTTTTGCACCATAAATAAAGAACGAAAAGATGTCAGAAAACTCAAGCCGACAAGCCCTCATCGACCAATTGCTTCGCGACCGCGATACAGAATATCGCCGTGCTTCTAAAGCTGAACAACAGCTGAAGGAGTTGACCGACGCAAAGGATATGAAGGCTGCATACGAGGCTAAACTGGCAGAAAAAGAAGAAGCTCTTCAAGAACGAGATAAAACGATTGAAGCCAAAGATAATCGTATTGCTCAACTGGAACAAAAGCTACTCTATCTGGAACGTAAGATGTGGGGAGCTATGTCAGAGAAACGACGCATACCTGATGACCCCAATCAACTCAAGCTTGACTTTGAACAGCTTGAGATGTCACCTGAGGAGGAGGAAACCGCTCGAAAAGCCATTGAAGAAATTACCGATTACAAAAAAGTAATAGTCAAGGAGCATGAAAAACGAGTTCCGGTTCGGCACAAGTTACCAGAGGAACTTCGACATGTGGAAGAACATATCTATCCTGAAGGTTATAAAGGGCATGAAGATGAATGGGTGCTGTTTGATGACACAGAGACATCTGAGCATTTAGAGTTTAACCCCGCAGAATTATATATCCGAGTGACCATCCGCCATAAAGGAATGCGCAAAGATACAAAGGAGATACAAACCGCTCCTGTGCAGAATGAGCCAATCGCTAAAAGTTATGCAAGCGCCTCGTTGCTGACAGACCTTATGGTTGGGAAGTATGTGGATCACCTTCCTTTCTACAGACAAATACAGATGTATAAGCGCTTAGGCTTTAGCATACCACCATCAACTATCGAATCCTGGTTCCATGATGTGGCAGATTTAATGCGTCCCACTTATTATCGATTAAGAGAACTGGTCTTAGCCACTGATTACGTTCAGTCTGATGAAACGACGGTTCCGATTATAAATAATGAGAAGCATCAAACAGTAAAAGGATACTTATGGTTGGTCCGGAGTGTGGTAAACAATATGGTCTTCTTCTCCTATAATGAAGGCTCGAGAGGCCAAAAAGTAGTTATACAACTCTTTAAAGATTACCAAGGAGCCATACAGACAGACGGCTATGCCGGCTATAGTATCTTGGAAAAGTTCAAAGGTATAACCACCTTATGTTGCTGGAGTCATGCCAGACGCTATTTTGACAGGGCATTAACCCACGATAAGGCTAGAGCTGAATATGCTTTAGCCCAAATCGGTATGCTCTATGATGTGGAGCGAATGGCAAATGATCAAAATATGGATACCATCCAACGCATGGAGTTACGTAAGCGACTTGCTTATCCCATTATCCGCGCTTTTGAAAAGTGGTGTATATGTGAGCAGAGTAAGGTACTTCCCAAGAGCCCAATCGGTAAAGCTATCGGCTACTTCTTGAATTACTCACGTCAGCTGGTGCGCTATACCATGGATGGTCGATATTTGCCCGATAATAATCTCATTGAAAATAGCGTCCGTCCCGTAGCTTTGGAAAGAAAGAACTATCTCTTCTGTGGCAATCACGAAGCGGCCGAAGATGCCGCTGTAATTTACTCTCTGATGGGATGTTGCAAAGCGGTTGGTGTAGACTTCAAGGAATGGATGAGCTACTTTCTTAATCATGTTCATGAGTACGACAACAATTACTCAAAGGACTTGGCAGAGCTGCTACCGCACGCGCTAAAAGACCAAGCTGTCATTTAAGAATCTTCTAAAAAATAAGAGATGTCTCTTAGAAACTGGGACTTTTTCAGAGAATAGTCCAAATTTTTAAGACACATCTCCATATCTTTAAAGTTCCCGCAAGACGGGGTTTACTGATTGCTTACATTCCATCAGTGTAAGTTCTAACTTGTTCTTTTGCAACTATAACATTATGATTCAAAGTCGCGAGTCCCATGAGATTGTCGTCGATTTTATGCAACACATTTAAAAATATTCTCAACTCTTCTCCAGTAAGCGTAACTGTGCCATCAGAATTGTTATCATCTTTCACCGGCTTTTCAATCTTTGATAAATTTACTCTCTTTCCCATAATCTTATCGTTTTAATCCGTTTTTACTCTGGATGCCTAACTTGCGACCAGCCATACGAGCGCATCGACGTGCCCAATTAAAGTCATCCTCATTCTTATCTCTCCAATTAAGGTCGCTTTGCGTGCCACCACCTCCACCAGTCACAGCTACTTCGTCACCACCAATGAGCCCGACAAAGATTGCCACGGCCATATGTGTCAGCTCCTGCCAGTTTGCTACAGACCTGTAATCGAACTCGTCATTGAACAGATCAAGCACTTTCTCCGGAATATAAAAGCGGTGGTCAGTACCATTATGGGTAAGCTCGTAAGCATAAAAGCCTGGTTTGCGTTGAGTATATTCAGCGACTTTCTCAGGTTGCTCTGGTGAATGATTTGCTGTTGCACTTTGCACTTTTGCACTTTGGGGAGTTTCCCGAATGGAGTATTCTATTTCGGGATGGAGCCTGCTCCAGGTGCGACCCAGTTTTCCTGCTGTCAAGTTACGACCGACACCAATATCAGAAGCTTTATACTTGGTATGACCTTTCATAATAGAATAGCCTCTTAGTATATCATTCTCATCTCTGAGTTCGTTTACCTTGTAGCCCTTCTGAGTGATACCGATTTTATAATCCTCCCACGACCATTTTGACATGGCTTTCAAGACAGAGTAGCAGTCACTACTAACTTGACGCTTGTTTATATTGTGAATCTCAGCAGCCGTAACCCAGCCACGGCTGATAACCACTCGTTCAGCAGCCTTCTGTGCACGTTCATGAATCATGGAATCATCGTTCGTTTTGCCGTTTATGTCCCTGCGACAGACGTCAGCGTGCAGATGATAGACTCCACCCTCAGCGTCGTGATGTAGCCAGACTGTGTGGATACTATTTGCGATGTTCGTTTGTACAGAGACACCCTTTCCATTCTTGTCTGTCATCCTTGGCTTGTCAAACTCTGTGACAAAGTCCTGCCATAGCTTTAGCCAATCATCTTCATTGAAATGTTTCGTATTCTCACGAGAGGGACTGATACGAATGGTGATAACGGAGTTCTTGAGTTTTCGGTATTGCCCCAGGTGAAGCTGCATAGCACTCCATATTCCGTATGCGTCCATCTTGGATGGCAAGAGGTTGTCGTGCATTCTGAAAATCTTCTCCGGGTGTTTCTTTTTATTGGACTCACCAGTGATGTATCGGAGATCATTGACTCCGTATGAAACTGCTTTTGCTATGGCTATCATGACTCCTGAGGTTTAGGGTTAGACGGAACAACATTAGGTGCCTTGGCCTGGTCAAGTATGAGATTCAGACGATCAACCATAGTGGTCACCTTGTCAATCCAGTTATTCATAAAAGCTACGTCGTTGAATATAGCCATACGCTTCGACAGACTGGCACCTTCAAGTGCGGATGTACAACGCAGGATATCCACTCTGAGCATATTCAGATTCTGAAGTGCCGATATTTCCACCTCTCCAAGTCTGGACTTAGGTTCGTAATTGAGAGCACGGGCAAGCAGGTAATCGCTTACAGTCATACCCTTGTCCTTGGCTAGTTCTTTAATTTGTTCTTTCTGTTGGGCCGTTACTTTAGCACCGATGAAGGTCTCTCTTTTGTCAGCTGGGGAGAGTAATTTCTTGGATATTTTCTTTTTCATTGTGAATACATATTTATGTGCAAGCTTGCGAGCACTGCACCTGTGAAGCATTGAGCAGGCAAGAGCGTCAATGGGGTAATCTCAATTAATTGAGGTTATACCTTGGCATATCTTGCTAGCAGATTTCTGCTAGACCCTGCTATCGTGCTTCTACAACTTTGATTAATAATTGTAATTTTAATTGGATAGGGATTACACAAGACTGCTATATTATTACTCATAATCAGGTAACTACGCTTTATTGCCTGTATATATGCCCCTTGAATAAAGTAAAGTTGATGTTAGTAAACAAAGTCAGGATTATAGATGTTTTGCCTACCATCCTGAAGTATCATCCGTTTGTTGCGTAGAAACTTAGCCAAGGCAACTGCTTTATTGTGATTCATCTTTATACCCTGGCTTTCATATCCCTCTTGCAACTTATCACGCAGATCCTGGTACTTGCCAATACTCCCATCTTTGAATGCCACCTCCAACGCACTTCGGTGTACACTCTCGCTAATGTCAAAGTATGGGTCGAATGGTGGTTTCTTCGGTCTGCCTGGACCTTTCTCTGTTGGCGAATAGTCCTCTACAAGTTCTGGAAGAATGTCCTCATTGATACAAAAGGCAAATGGTTCAAAGTCTCTGTCTCGGCTGAGTACCGATTCGACCACGCTGATGGATTTATCATCTTTATCAACTTCCACCTTAATGACAGATTCCGCTTTGTTATTGAGCTCTGTTCCGATATGACCACGAGCGTTCTCATCACCCTTGTTCTGGTGAAGGATGGTGTGAATGTGTATCTGCTTGTCAAAAGTAAGACGCATCAGCAGGGATGAGATGGCTGTTGCCTCATGAGGATTGTTGATGTCATAAAGAAGGTCTCTAACTCCGTCAATGACCACCAGTCCTACATTGGGCATTGTGCCAATCAAGGCTTCGATAATTGCCACACGTGTGTTCGGATCATACTTGCGAAGTGCGACCATCAGCAGGTTATCGGGATCGGCATCCTCAGGAAGATTGAGCAACTTGGTTATACGCTTCAACACCTTCTGACAATGTATCTGTCCTTGCTCAGTATCGAAGTAAAGGATGAAACGCTTGTCCTCAGGAAACTGTGCCCGATAGTGGAGCACAGATCCGTTAGACAGAGCAGCTGCAATCATCGCTGATACGTTGAAGGTCTTTTTACTCTTGGCCTTACCGATGGATACACTGAAGTTTCCTAATGTACCCAAAACAGAGTCACCAACTTTCAGCACTTCTGGTGCCTTGATGTAGGTTTGTGAAAGGCTGATGGTAGATTCATCCATGTAAGCCTGCAGCTCTTCAGGCGTTAATATCGCTCTCTTCTCCATAGCCTAAAAATTTAAAGGTTCAGGTCTACGGCGAATGGATGCACGCATAGCATCGTGTTCCTCTTCAATACTCTTGAGAGGATCACTTTTTCTTCCAGCCTCCAGCCACTTATCAAGCTCGTCACGATAGACTAGGAGACGTTTGCCCTGCTTGACTACCGGGAGTTTTCCGAACTTGACCTTGTGATAGAATGATGATTTTGTGATACCACCCAGATAGGCACACACTTCCTCTCTACTCATAGGTACGTGCGTGTTCTCTTTCTTTTGGACGGGAGTTGCAAAATGCTTCTCCATCATAGATTCCAGACTTGCGATCTTCTCGCACAATTGATTTACCACGGTTGGCAAATCATTAAATGTTAATTCTTTATGCAACATAATTTAAACTATAATTTAGTTAAACATGCTGCAAACCAATACAATGGAATTTTGCAGATTTTCGTCAGCAGGAACTAATTATCCGAATAGATCAAAATAATCTCAGTTGGTGCATTATGCTGCCTCTTTCATCATGCATTTGAAGCGATAATCACCTTTTTTAGGTACATCAATCTTGATTTTTGATGGAACAGAGTCACGAAGATTCTTTTCCAGATACTCTATGGTAGCTTCTCTTAGCTCGAATGGGAATACTGATTTTATAAAAAGTGCTCTGTCTCTCATGGGAATATTTAATCTGTGCCCGATATTCCAAGCAAAATGGCGCAAGTCTGGTGATTTTAGAGGGTTATCAATCTTAGAGCGCAATGGAACGTACTTATCTGTATCGCCACAAGACATGTAATTGATATTCTCAAGCAGGGTAGCCAGATCCTCCTTACTCAGGAATTCAGGCATAACTTCTATCGTGTACTCTCGTACTGCATTCATAATCTCGATGCGTCTCTCTCTGCTTTTACGTTCGTTGATTTCCATGGCCTCTTCGTAGCTATCTAGAATGTTACTCTTTGCAGTTGCAGGTTGCACACTACCACTGTTTTCAAGATTGATGGTAATGTTGATAGGTGGGGTTACAGGCTCTTTCTCCTCCTGGATTGTATCTTCGGGCTGATGATCTTCAACAGGTGCTTCCTCAATAGGAACAATGATGGTAGCTGGCTCCTGAGTGATGGGTGTGCTCTTAAATCCAAACTCAGACAGCAACTTTTTGAAAACTTTGTTCAGTACGCCACAAGTGATGATAGCCAGAACTGTTACCAATATAACAGGTGTGGAATACTGCATCACATTAATCTGATGTTTCATGAACAGATAACTGCTGACAATGGTAAAAGCAACAGACAAAAGAGAAAGTATGAAACACAACTTTCGCATTGGAATTTGAGTAGAATAATTCATATTATGAGCTGTTTTAAATTTAACTTCATCTCAAAATTATATCCTCTATTCCAATACGTTGCAATTAGTTGCGGTAATTCGTTCAAAATATGATGAAAAAATCCTCCAGAGTATGATTTGTTTCAAATAATCATACTTTGGAGGGTAAATGGGGTATTTCAGGCGAGTTTATTTCGCTTTCTTCGCAGGTCTTCTCAGCGTGATTTTACTGTTGGCTTCAAGTTTGTTTTTGTCCACCACTTTCACATATCTCTGTGTTGTGGTAATGGATTTGTGGGCCATCATACTGCGGATAGTATTAGGGTCTGTACCTGCAGCTGCTTGAAGCGTCGCAAATGTTCTACGATATGAGTGGAAGGTTATGTTCTTTCTGATGCCAGCCGAACTGATCCATTTCTTCATAGGAAACTGAGTCCAGCTTACCTTTAATCCTTTGAACACAACACCTCTTTTCTCCGGATCATATCCAATCAGCTCCAGTGCTTCCTCGCCAATAGGAATAATATCTTCCGACTTGTTCTTCTGAGTGATGATGTGTACACACTTACCACCAGCAGAGTAGTCAACAATATCTTCCCATCTGAGTGCTATGATGTCGCTTCGTCTCAGACTGGTCAGACAGGAGAATAGCGATGCCGTTTTAAGCACAGGAATTTCACATGGAGTCTCCGCCAGGGCATACAGTTCTTCAACAGAGAGGTAGTCCTTAATTACATCGTCGGTCTCAATTTTATCAAGGAAGTCATTGAGATTCTCCTTAATCAGCTTATTGCGATATAATATCTTAAGGAAGCCACGGAAAGTTGACCAGTATCCTGAAGCTGAGTTCTTTGATACCTTTGCTTTGCGCCTTAACTGCTTGGCTTTGAGAAGATATTCCCTGAAACCATTACATAGCTCAAGGGTGATGTCCTCAAATGTACACTTACCTTTCACGTAGTTGCAGAAGTGGAGATACACGAACTCCCATTTCGGATCATGCTTGGAGAGCTGCTTTTTGTAGTATGCCAGGAAATCACCTTTGAATCTGTCCTTGTCAAAGAAGTCATACTTGTCATTAACTACTGATGCATAGATGCGACAGCGGATAGCTTCGGCTTTCTCGGTCATCTGTGCATTGAAATTTTTCTCTCGTTGGTTCTTTGGCTCAGCGTATATCTGAATATCGATACTTTTGTGGCGATACACCTTCATAGTTTCTCTGTCACGATAACCAGGATAGAAATCCAGATAGAAACCCAACATGCCATGTTTTAGAACTCTTGTTCTCAATGTAATTGTCTTGCAATCCATAGTTGTACTTTTTTAGAAATTAATAAATGAATAACTGATGCAAATGTGAATAATGGAGATATGCAGATTTCTTTCAGCATAGATTAATTTTCCATTTATATTCAATTTGTTGCGGATGGTCTATTTTCTTGCACCCATAACATGGTCAAAGTCCACTTTCAGGAACCTCACAAACCGACCTTTCTTCTCTCGTTTGATTTCATGAAATTGCAGAACACCATATACAGAGTCACGGGAAAGGTTGCATTTCTGCATGGCCTCCTGTACAGTGTAGTATTCGGCAGTGCTTTCCTGCTCAGATGTTTTCGAGAGGTCGAAGTGAACCTTGGAATAGTAGACCTTACCATTCTCTTTCTTTGATGGGATGTTATTACGATAAACCTGGGAACGGATTGCAACGCGAGTCATTCCATACTTCTTTTCAATTTCCTCTGGAGTATACCACTCACTCAATGCTTCATCTGTCTTGTACTTGGCAAAGGCAGCATCAATGTGCTTTTTGCTGTAGTAATTGAACTGACGGATTTTCACCTTGGGAATGTTGTTTTCTCTGGTGTAGGTCCAGACCCATTTCGGCTTGACTTTGTATTTTTCAGCAATCTGCTCAGCGGTGTAGTAGTCAGCAACATCATAATCGTCTTTTTGCATGACACGTTCATAAGGTTTGGATTTCAGCATCAGCTCTAAATCGGAACGGCGTATTATAGACATTCTGGTACTGATGCGTGATGCACGAAGCTTATCCTCCTTGACCAGTTTATAAATGTATTGACGAGTGACACCCATCAACTGAGCAACCTTTGCAAAGGTGAAGTACTCTTGATTTTCAAGCTTGGTTTTTACTTCCTGCAATTGCTGGTTCTCTTTCAGCTCCATTCTTCGCTCTTTCATGCGATGTTTGTATCCACGTTTGGAGCACTGTGGACCACAATAATTGGTGGTGGTTTTTTGAGCGATAAAAGGCTTACCACACCATTGACAAATTCTTTTTACTTCCATTTTCTTTTTTCTCCATATTTGAGTAAAACATACGTTGTTTAATTTCCCTTTTTGTCAACCCACGTAAACCATTGTCAACCCACGTAAACTAATACGTCAGTGTGACATTGCGGTTAATTGTGTACTTGTTCCGCGGTAGAAATACGGTAGAAAAATATGGTGAATAACTGCATCCAACTGGACTTAGCTGGACTAATGGTAAAAAAAAATCGCTGAAAATCAGCGACTTCGTTATGATTGGTTCTAAATAGTTACGGTTAATAATGCGACATCACTTGCCGCCGCAATATGTGTTTTGAGTGTGTAATATACTGGTAATCAATATGTGTTTATGTATTAAAATACCTTTAAGGGACAAACGGGGGACAAAAATATGCTGTCCAAAAGAAAATAAAAGCAAATACATAATATCTTTTCATTGTGTCATACTCTGCCTTGTGAGTGATACATGGTTGTTGCTTCTATGTATTCTGCGGAAACTTCAATAGCGGTACGAAAAATAGGTTTAGTTTGTTTATTGTATATCTCTTCAAGTTCTAAACTAAACTGTTTACAGCCTTAAAGTAGCGAGCATTTGTGATAAAACTCTATTTTCTTTTGGACAGCATATTTATTCAGGGATTTATAAGTAGATATTTTGTGAAGTAAATCGGAAAAATGGTTGTATCATTATAACCATTTCGGCGATTTTTTATACATTTGCATTGTCAAGTGATAAATATAAATCCGTATGAAGTATCTTAATATAAAGAAAGCATTAGCCGCATGGCAGAATTTGCAACCGTTGTCGGAGAAGGATAGGGAAAGGCTTAGTCGCCGTTTTACCGTGGACTTCAACTACAACAGTAATCATATCGAAGGTAATACATTGACTTATGGACAGACAGAAATCCTGCTGCTTTTCGGTAAGGTGATTGGAGAAGCAGATGTGCGTGATGTACAAGAAATGACAGCCAGTAATGTTGGATTACGGATGATGAGAGAAGAGGCAGCCATGAAAGGAATGCCACTGACGCAGAATTTTATCTGGACATTGCATAAGACTCTATTGCGAGAGGATTACACTGTGTACCGTAATTTACCCGGTGGAATACAAACAAGTTATGTGATTCATGCCGGACAGTATAAGACTCGACCTAACAGTGTCATTACACGATATGGAGACCGATTTGAATATGCCTCACCGGAAGAAACACCGGGACTGATGGGGGACTTGGTTGACTGGTATAATGCGGCAGAACAAGAGGGAAAACTCTCACCGGTGGAGTTGGCTGCCCTGTTCCACTACCGCTATATACGTATTCATCCTTTTGAGGATGGGAATGGTCGTATCGCCCGATTGATGGTAAATTTCATTTTAACCCGCCATGATTATCCAATGATTGTAGTTCGTAGCCGTAAAAAAAGTGAGTATCTGGAAGCTTTGCATCAGGCGGATCTTGAAGTAGGGCCTGTTCCCAGTGATGGTGCTCATGCAAATATCAAGGATATTCGTCCTTTTTTGAAGTATTTCAATGATTTAGTGGCTACAGAGGTCTATAATGATGTGTTGTTTTTGAGCGAAAGGAATGAAAATGTGTGGTGGTATGATGGAGAACGGATTGCATTCCGAACACCTAATTATACGAAGATACTGAACGCTATGCGGACACAACCGACTTTGACGCTCTCGGACATGAAAGAAGAAACAGGCATCAGTGTGACTGCTATACAGAAATTGTTGGATCAGCTGATTTCCAAAAAATATGTAGAACGCGGAGAGAAGGAAGGCAGCTGGAGAGTGTTTGTGACACAATAAAAGAATATATTTATAAACAGATATTCAGGAATGGGTAAATTTAAAGATATAGATGTCGTTGATGCTATAAAAGCGATGAAGACGCATATCGAAAATGGCAGGATGAGCCTTTTGGTAGGGAGTGGCGCATCGTGTTGTGCATGCAAGCTTTATCAAGACTGGTATGGCTTGATAAAAGATATGGTGGCTTTCCTTTATGCCGACGAATTGAAAGCGAAAGGTGTTAAGGTGGAGCAGGATAAGCAGTTCTACTGTCATTATACGATAGAAAAAGGCGGAGAAAACTCAGAGAAAGAGATTGAAAACATTATCAGGAACATTATTGAGCGCGAAGGCGTACTTCGGATTCCAGCCCAGTTTGAGAAAAGGACGGGGCTGAGAGAGTCAGTAGAGGCTTATATCGAATCGCATACGCCGCAACTTAGCAACGATAATACTGCAACCCTGTTTGGCAAGTCGATGTCGCTCGGCGTAAGTACGAATTTTCTGGCCTCTATGCTCAAGATTAATTGGAATGCCATTTTTACGACAAACTATGATAATCTGTTGGAGCACGTGGCCATGATGAATGGGATGCAAAAGTTTAATGCAAGCAATCGTGCTGCCGATTTGTCGCTTCGCAACATGCGTGAGATGATAGTCAAACTTCATGGCAGCATAGACTTCGAGCATGAGTCGAACGGCTTTGACTGTGACAAGCACAGGAAATATATCATTACCCAAGAAGATTATGACGATTATCCAGCCAAGCACGAGGCTTTTATGCAACTGATGAGAATCTCGCTGTTGAAGGATTGCTTGTGTATTGTCGGTTTCTCCGGTAAGGATGCCAACTTTATTGCCTGGATAAATTGGGTGCGTGAAATCATTGAGATGAATTCTCAAAATAATACTCAGGATTATCCGCAGGCAAAAGATATTAAAGTGTTTTTTATTGATGCGAGAGGTGACGAACAGGACGACGCCACACGCCAGTATTTTGAGAATCACCGTATATACAGAATTCTGCTGACGGAAGGCAAAGTAATGGAATTGATAGGAGCGGAGGTTTCTGGTAATGATGACCCAGAACGTGGAAGTAAACTGTTTAAGGCGTTCTTTGATTATCTGAAAGCTGCTGATGAAGACAGCCGCTCTTGGCATGAAGACTGCGTAGATGAAGCTATAAAAGAACAGATCAATGAGCAGCAACGGCTTATAACGAAGAGCGAGGAAGCGGAAAAGGAAGAAAAAGATGAATTGCCCGGTGTGGAAAAGCAGAACGAACAGCATATCCTTCACGATACTTTCAGTCTTTGGGCAAAAGCTTATACACTCACGGGCAAACATATGCTCGATGTTGATATTGACGAGAGTGCTGCCAATCGGTTGATACGCTACGATGCTTATCTGAGGCTTGTGCGGGGAACTCACTATCAGTCTCATTTCATTGATGCGATGGTTCGAAGGCAAGAAATAGGCGAACTTGAAGCCCAAATGGCGTTGATGGCTTTGGAACAGATGCAGGAGGATTATGAGAACGAAGAGCTTGACCTTATTGATAAGATTGAAAAGGTGCTGCAAAATGATGCGGAACAGGAGCGTGTGAAGAGGCTGAAGAATCGCCACCTCACGCTTGTCTCTCCACTTGCTCCGGTAGAAGGAGACTCTGACATGGCTGTCTATGAACGTTGTGTAAGGCTCGCTTTCACATTTGAATTTGGCCAGCTAAACGGGGCGTTAAAAGCTTGGCACCCGTCGGAAGACTTTATCATGAAGAAACTTATGCTTCTTAGTCTGGTGGACGGAAAGGCTATCGACGGGATTCTGTCGCAATCTTTATTGGATAAGATACATCCGTCTATAGAACGGTTCAGGGCTACACAACTGGCTAATATTTTGTCGGGAAGCATACGGGGAACATATTCGGTGGATGAGTTTACCGACTTGGCTCAACATAGTATATTTTCACTTAGAGATTGGTACTTTGGAAGTCTGATTCAACCCAAAGAGAGAATCTATACTTATGGGAATGAGGCTGATGAAGATAAGAAAATCAGAGTGGAGGATGCTGTGAGGTGTCTGAATTTTATGTTGGAAACTCCGTTAATGCCACAAATAAATATGTGGAGTATTGTCTCAACAGTACAGTGGTATAAGGTTGTCCATGCACTGTTCGAGAAATATCCCTATCCGGTTCTCTTCTATAGTTCGACAATTAATGATTCGAATACTCTAAGACGAATAGGACAGGATTTTGCTTATAGTGGGGTGCTCCATGCCCAATTACCGGAATTTGTAGCAAGGATGTTTAAGCTGATAACTAATAAGGAACCCCCATTGTCATATTGGACTTTTCACAACATCTGCCATCTTCTCAGTGAGATAATCAAGGCAGTGCCTTCTTCGCATTGGGACGCATTCATTCTGAAACTATGGAAAGAAGACTTTTTGCCTCAATTCGATGAAATACGTGAGTCCGATGCCGTTTATAAACTTATATGCGTAGGTCTGTCATGCACAATGAATGAAGATTTGGTCGCGATAGTAATCAATGATTGCCTTGAAGTAGTCAAGACAAACGGTAAGTATCATATAGTCCAGGATTTGTTCTATCATTTGCGGACTAAGCATAGCAGGAAAGTTTCAACTGCAATAAAGCCGGTACTGACAGAGTATATCAGCAAGATGGACAATGGCAATGATTTTATCTTACTTGGGAATCTTTATAGAGTAATCAACAAGTCACAATACAAAGATATTGCCAAGAAAATCCCTGCATTGATTTCGTATTTAGGCATAAAAACTTCCTCTGTAAACGGATTGGTTTATTATGCCAAGTCAGACAAGAAAACCTTGGCAATAGTAAAAAATGCTTTGTTAGATTCTGGGTTATTATGGGAAAATGGAATAAGGAAGGATGGATCATTTGTACGAGCTGGCTATATCCCAATTGTAGACCTTGATGACACATTGGAGTGGACTGTAGAAGAAGTACATACTGTGTATGACAAATTAGAGGCAAGTGCAAAGACTTTATTAAAGCGTATCAAAGGTGATGGTTTTGAGAGAATAATGCGTTACGAGGATTTGGTGTATGAGATGATGAAATTCATTGATCTACATCGGCGAGAACTCTCAGATAAAGAAGGACTTGATATATTGTATAACTCACTTGAAGAGAAGTATAAATTGCTAACTGACTATATGGAGTTAGATAAATCTATATTTTCTGATATTAACAGTGAAGTGGAAGCTTGTCTAGAGGATCTTGCAGCAAAAGTAAAGAAAGAGGGGATTTATTGTAATATTGCTTATATTAATGTGCTGGTAACAAGACTTCTTTGCAGAAATAGATATTCTTATAGAAGGGTTTTGGACTATATGCAGTATTATGTGCGTTACTATCTGAATACAATGGAAGATCTAGAACTGCTACCACAACTTCGACTTTTGATAGATAAACTCACGTTGGATGAATTTAGAGATCTTGAGCAGAATGTGATTTTATGTGCAGAGTTATCAATTCTTATGGCAGAGAAACTCCATAAACTCGGAGTTAAAAGTCAAGGTGTTGACTACTGGATGAATTTGAAAAACGACAGATACTTCAACTGGTCGATATGTGATGATGTGGAAGCTTAAAAACGCTATTTTGCGGACATTACAATATAAAGTCGGAAATAAATATGTTTTTATGTCGACTTTATATATCGCACTGTAAATTCAGTCATTGTTTCAGTTTCATATAGATTGATTTTGTCGCAAAAAAACATCTTTTTTGCGACAAAATAGGTATTAAATTGTCTCTATAATCAATTGAGTAATAAACACTTCTGTGGTGTTATAAAATATTTCACACTACTCGTGTTATGTAAATGTGGATAGTATCATGATGAACTCTATTGTTGAATCTTGCTTTCGTCCTAGTGCTTGGAAATTTTGATACAGAAATAATCATAAAATACTTGTGGGATATTGTTGATGAAATACCGTTTGTTGTAACTTTTGCTACAATATAATATATCATATTTGGCTATATATCAATAGTATAATATGTGAGTGCGTATATTGTATCGGTATCGTTACTGCTATACCTTAATGGTAAATACAAGGTTTTGATTGCTTATTACACCAAAATAGTCATGAGGGACAATAATTTGTCCCCAGTCTGACTGGTCGAGTACAAACGGGGGACAAAACTTGAGGAAGCATATGCAAATGCACAGAAAATACGGCAAATAAAAGAAAGCAAGAGAATATACTCTAACTTAATTATAGCCAATAATTTGTGGTATTTTATTGCGTAATATATTGATAATAATTTGTTTGTGATTACTTGCCCACGCAGAAAATGTTTTGTATCATTTTTGACTTGTAATAAATTGATATTTAATATATTATGTTTTTATGAAATGCTTCGGGGACAAACTGGGGACAAAAATTAGCTATCCAAAAGATAAAAAGAGCAAATATAAGGT
>NZ_KV804391.1:0-78868 GCF_001811315.1 Bacteroides sp. HMSC067B03
TTACTCCACTGGAAGAATGGATTGAGTACCTGAAGAAATTCAGAGATTGTAAGAAGTCATTATTTTATATGATATTGTTTCGTCCCATTTCTTTTCTGTTTGGAAGGAAGTGGGACGAAATGTTTGTATATGTTCCCTTTTCAATATAGTACAGTAGTTCCTGGACGTACATTTTACAGTGAACGTTTAGTGATGATGGTGATGTTCACCGAGAACGCGGTGTGGCAACGTGCCGTGTCCTAACAGTTCGATGGGGCAGTTGAAGTTCTTTTCCAGCCATTCTGTAGAGACGCCCGTATCGGGGTGGTAGTCCAGTGTTTCGTTGACGCAGGCGATGGACTTTACTTGTTGCAGTACGGTGCCGATGTCATGGCTGACGAGGATGATGGCGCATTCCTTGTTTATTTCAGCCAACAGTTCGTAGAGGCGTGCTTCAAAACGTTTGTCGATGTACGTGCTGGGTTCGTCGAGAATCAGTACCGAAGGATCGGAGATAATGGCGCGTCCGAGCAGTGCACGCTGTAGTTGTCCGCCGCTAAGTTGGCCGATGGAACGGTGCTCGAGTCCTTCGAGTCCCATGCGGACGATGATTTGTTTGCCTTTCTCCTTCTGTTCGGGAGTGAAGCGGGAAGTCAGTGATTTCTGGATACTTAGTCCGGAGAGAATCACTTCCTCCACCGAAATCGGAAACTTCCGGTCGATGGTGCTGTACTGTGGCAGATAGCCGAGGGAAGTCTGAGCACCGGAAGTGACGGTTTGGGGCGTGCCGGATGGTTCTGTAGGAGTGTGGAAGATGATTTCTCCGGCAGTCGGTTTCAGCAGACCGAGGATGCACTTGATCAGTGTCGTCTTGCCGCCTCCGTTCGGACCGATGATGCCCAGAAAGTCCCGTTCGTAAACGTTCAGGTTTACGTCGTGGAGTACAGTACGACCGTCGTATCCGGCAGCAAGGTTCTTTATTTCGATAATCGGTTTCATATTTGGAGAGTTACTTCGTTTATGTATGATTCGGTCGTTCATTCTATAGAGTCCCGTTTTTATTCGGGGTCCATAGGGGTGAGTGCTTTGGCTACGTTCAGCATTTCTGTCTCCCAGTCATAACTTAACGGGTTGATGGGGACTACCTTTGTGCCGGTTTGCTGCGCGATGGTCTCTGCGTTGCGCTTGTCGAACTCCGGTTGTACGAAGATGACACCTACTTTTTCCGATTTGCACAAGTCTATCAGTTCTTTCAGATGGGCAGGTGAAGGTTCTTTACCGCCTTCCTCGATTGAAATCTGATGCAGTCCGTAGTCGCGGGCGAAGTAGGAGAGAGCCGGATGGTAAATCATAAAGGATTTGGCCGATTTCGGGGCGGAAAGTTGCCGGCGGATGAGGCTGTCGGTATGTTGGATACGACGGCAGAGGGAGTCGTAGCGTGCCAGATAATAGGCCTCGTTGGGCTTGTCGAGCATGCAAAGTGCCTTAAAGGTGTTTCCGGCAAGTATCAGGGCGTTGGTGGTAGAGTTCCATATATGTGGTTCTACGGCATGATTGTGCCCGTCGTGGTCATGATGTCCGGCTGTGTGTTCCTGTTCGTTGTTGTTCAGAATTAGGTCTACACCTTTTGAGGTGTCGAATACTTGGATGTGCGGAGTGTTATTCATCAGCCGGTCCATCCAGGTCTGCTCAAAGCCGATGTAGCCGATGCGGAGGTATGCTTTGCTGTCTCCCAGGGATACCAGTTGTTGAGGAATCGGGTCGTATGTCTCCGGACTGGAACCTTTCGGGACCATGCTCACTACCGTAAACTTGTCACCGGCAATCGCTTCCGTGAAGTAGCGTTGCGGTTCAATGGTGACGGTAATGACCGGTTTTGCTTCTTCGTTGCCGCTTGCTTTGGACGTTCGGCCCGTGCAGGCTGCCAACAGGAGGCAGGAGCCAAGAAGAAGGAGTGTTTTCAGATCTTTTAGTTGTTGTTTCATGACTATTGTATTAATATCGGGGGTTGCTACTTTTTCCTTGTATCTCTGTATTTCTATATTTCAGCTTCTTGCTTTTCTTTCGGCTTCAGGGCACGTAGTATTTCCCGCTTTCCTCCCGGAGGACCGGGAAGGCGCTCTACGGTAAAGCCTGCTGCCTGCAACATGCGCCGGATGACTCCTTTGGCGCAATAAGTGGTGAGGATGCCTCCTTCATTTAATAAAACATATAAACGGTTAAATAGTTCCTGCGACCACATTTCCGGTTGCTTTTCCGGAGCGAAGGCATCGAAATAGATAACGTCAAATGATAATGGAGAATGGATAATGGACAATGGAGAATGGCTGTGCTGTGTAATGGTACGGTTTATTGCCCATTGTTCATTATTCATTATCCATTTATTAACGTCGGCTTGTATTTTACAGAGAGTGAAGTGTGGGGTAAAGGATATTTCTTCTTCCCACGGTGATGTATGAATGCCTCTGAATAGATCGATGGCTGCTTGTTGTCCGCTATTGATCGCTGAATGCTCATCATTCTCTTTCCCTATATATCCCAGTTGCTCCACCATCTGCCATTCCAACGGGTAGAGTTCGAGGCCTGTATAGTGTACGTTGCGTCCGCTTCTTTCTGCTTCTTCAAGGGTAAGCCAGGCATTCAGTCCTGTTCCGAAACCGATCTCCAAGATATGTGGGGAGGGGGAATCGGAGGCTTTCAGTCCCATATTGATGAAAATATGCTGCGATTCCGTACGTGCTCCTTTGGTCGAATGATAATGTTCATTCAATTCCGGAACAAATAGGGTAGCACTCCCGTCGTCAGTCTTTTCAATTACTCTTTTCATCCTGCAACAACATTCCATGCGCTTTCCAGCACGTATAAAAGTAAGATGTAGCGTATCAGTTTCCCGGCAAACATGGAAGCGGTGGTAAGCCATACATTGCTTCGCATGAATCCCAGTGCGATGGAGATTACTTCTCCGACAGCTGGCAGGAAGGCGAAAAATGCCATCAATGCTCCCTTTCCTTGCAGGAACTTCATCATTTTGTCTACTTTCTCTTTCTTTACTTTGAAGTATTTCTCAATCCAGCTTATTTTGCCCAGACGTCCCATATAGTAACAGGTCATTCCGCCTGCGGTGTTGCCGAGCGCGGCAGCCAATATACAGGCGGTAGGGTTCAGACCGAGTTTCACCAGTGCTACCAGCACCAGTTCGGAACTGAACGGTATGATACTCCCTGCAAGTAGGGCCGAGATAAACAATCCCGGAAGTCCCCATTCGATGAGGAGTTGTATTGTTGAGTCTATAAAAGCGTCCATACGTTAAAACCGAATAAGAGGATGAGGCAGACCAGAGAAACAATGAAAAATACATTCGATGTTTTGCTGTTGGTCAGCACGAAAAGGTGTCCGATCAGTATACTGCTGCTTATCATAAGCAACGGCAGAAGGTTGCTGCATTGCGACGGTTGCAGCGCAATCAGTATGAAGAGGAAGAGCGTCAGGTCTATGAGAAATTGTAAATAGGCACGTGTACGTATCTTGTCTTCGAATCCGGCAACGACGCAATGGGCGGCGCTGACGATGAATAACACAAACAGGTAACCGAGTGTTGCCAGTTCCCAAGGCTGGAGTACCTGCAGGTTGAGTAAATCTCCAAAAGTAGCCAGTTCCCTGAATGGGTGATAGAACAGCTCCATCTGATCGTGGAAGAAAGCATGTCCGAACAGCATCCAATAGGGCATCGTCCATCCTATTAATGCACCGCAGAAACTGCGGAACGTAAGCGATTGGAAACGGTATGCCTCAAACAGCCAGAGCACCGAAAAGAAGGTGAGCTGGGGAAAGAAAATGCTTCCTGCACCGATAAAGAGGAAGGAATAGAACAAATATCCTGCCGCCTGCGACTGTTGATAACTCTTGAACAGAAAATAGATGGAGAATAAAAAGGCAATGGCAGCCACGTCTCCTGCATACAGCAGGTGCATTTCCGGGCAGACCGTGACCAGCAGAAAATAAATGGCCGTCTGTACGGAAGCCCGCATACGAATGATGCCGAACCGGTTGTTCAGCTCAATCAGGAAATAGCCGGCAGCTGCGTAGATAAGAAAACTGACAAGGTGTTCTGCCCATGTGGGAAGCAACAGCGTGCGGGCGGACTGCCAGAGGACGGAACCACCTTCTTCGCCCGCCGGCATGGTGAGTCCCGGCAATAGGACAGAGGTCAGCACCCAACAAAGGGTGCAGATGAAAATGGCAGCAGGGAGTGTCCACCGCCCTGCTGTGACCTGACCTTGTAGTCTCTTGTTTCTCATTATAAGTCGAATCCGATATCGTGACGGAAATACTTCTTGTCAAAGTTGATCATGTCTGCCACTTTATAGCTCTGTGCCAGTGCTTCTTCCTTCGTGGCCCCGTAAGAGCAGACAGCGATCACGCGTCCTCCGTTCGTTACGATTTGTCCGTCCTTCATGGCTGTTCCGGCATGGAAAATGATGCTTTCGGTAGCGGCAGCCTGTTCCAGACCGCTGATAGGGAAGCCTTTTTCGTATGCTTCGGGGTAACCGCCGCTCACGAGGATAACGCAGCCTGCCGAACGCGGGTCTATCACCAGCGTCTTTTCGTCGAGGTTGCCTGCGGCTGTGCCTTCCAGCAATTCTACAAAGTCGCTCTGAATGCGGAGCATGACGCTTTCTGTCTCCGGATCGCCCATGCGGACGTTATATTCGATTACCATCGGTTCGCCTTTCACTCGGATCAGTCCGAGGAAGATGAAGCCTTTGTAGACGATGTTTTCTTCTTTCAGCCCGTTGATGGTCGGTTCGATGATGCGGGTGCGTACTTTCTCCATGTATTCTTCGTCGGCAAACGGAACCGGAGTCACGCTGCCCATACCGCCTGTGTTGAGACCTTTGTCTCCTTCGCCGATGCGTTTGTAGTCTTTCGCTACGGGGAGTACTTTGTAGTGTTCGCCGTCGGTAAGCACGAATACGGAACATTCGATGCCGCTCAGAAACTCTTCAATAACGACTGTTGCCGATGCGGAGCCGAACATGCCGCCAAGCATTTCCTTCAGTTCTTTCTTGGCTTCGTCCAGCGTAGGGAGAATGAGAACGCCTTTTCCGGCACAGAGTCCGTCTGCCTTCAGTACGTAAGGGGCTTCCAGCGTTTCGAGGAAAGCCAGCCCTTCTTCAAGGTTTTCGGTTGTGATACTTTTATATCGGGCTGTCGGGATTCGGTGACGCATCATGAAGCCTTTGGCAAACTCCTTGCTGCCCTCCAGCTGTGCTCCGTTGGCGGACGGACCGATAACGGCGATATGTTTCAGTTCGGGACGATTCTGGAAATAGTCGTAGATGCCTTCTACCAATGGATCTTCGGGACCTACTACCACCATTTCGATGTTTTCTTTCAGAGCGAAAGCGCTGATCGCTTCAAAGTCGGTAGCTTTGATGTTGACATTCTCGCCTACGGCGGTTGTTCCGGCGTTTCCCGGAGCGATGTACAGCTTTTCAACTTTCGGACTTTGGGCAATTTTCCATGCCAGTGCATGTTCGCGGCCACCCGAGCCTAGTAATAATATTTTCATAATGAGTATTGGGTTATGGGTTTTCAGTTATGAGCTTTTCGGTATGGTACTGTGGGCTGTCGGTCTTTATAGGTTCTGCTCAAAGTACCGGGTGATTTTCTCATGCAGATGTACGCGGTCGCGGCCTGATACGTTGTGCTTGTGGCACGGGTAAATAAACAGGTCGGGATAAGTGCGGGCGTCTACACAGGCTTTCATAAACGAAAGTGTGTGTTGCGGTACGCAGGTGTCGTCGTGGTCGTCATGGATAATGAGCAGATGACCTTTTAACTGTCCGGCAAGGTTCTTCAGGTCACATTCTTTGTAGCCTTCCGGGTTGCTTTCCGGAGTATCCATGTAGCGTTCGCCGTACATCACTTCGTAGTATCCCCAGTCGATGACAGGTCCGCCGGCTACGCCTACCTTGAATATTTCCGGGTGGCGGAGCAGCAGGGCAGTGGTCATGTGACCTCCGAAGCTCCATCCGTGCACGCCGATGCGGTTTCCGTCTATGTAGGGGAGAGATTTCAGAAATTCAATGCCCTTCACCTGGTCTTTGCCTTCTTCAATGCCGAGCCGGCGGAAGGTGGCGTTTTCAAATTCCAGTCCCCGGTTGGCACTGCCCCGGTTATCGAGGGTGAACATGATATAGCCTTTGTTGGCCATGTAGATGTCCCATCCGCGGGAACCGTTCAGCCAGCCGCCGGTGACGAGTTGCGCGTGTGGTCCGCCGTATACGTAGACGATGACCGGATACTTCTTGTTCGGGTCGAAGTCTGCGGGTTTGGTGAGGCGGTAATATAGGTCGGTGGTTCCGTCTGCAGCTTTAATGGTACCGGTTTCGATGGTGGGCATCTGATACCCCTCATACGGGTTTAGGGCGGTCAGCAGGTTGACTGTTTTCAGGCTTTTGGTATCCACGATGTCAATGCAGCGCGGAAGGGTAGGAGTCGAATAACGGTCGATGAGGTAGGTTCCCGATGCGCTGAGCGTTCCGTTGTGTTCTCCTTCGGTGGTAGAACGGAAACTGAACGGGAGACTTCGTTTTCCTGTGTTTACATTCACCGCAAAGTTATTGCAGCCTTTGCCGTCTACTGCCTGGAAGATGACTTCCTTCCGCTTCGCGTTGAAGCCCAGAATGTCGCCTACCAGCCATTTACCTTCGGTCAGTTGTTTCACCGGGATGTATTCGATATGCTTGCCGCCTGCGGCTTCGCTTTTCCAGTCGCCTTTGAGGCTGGTGGTGATGTCGCATAGGTATAGGTGATTGTATCCGTCGCGCTGGCTTTGGTAGATGAATTTATTGTTATCCCACGGTAAGAATACGATGGGGTGTTGAGGCTCTACATATTTAGGGTGCGTTTCTTCCAGCAGTTTGCCCGTCAGTTTGCCTGTCGTTGCATCATATTGGCAAAGTACGGCGTGGTTCTGGTCGCGGTTCAGCTCGATAAGGTAGAGGCTTTTTTCGTCCGGCGACCAGCTGATATTGGTGAAATAACGGTCGGTCGGATCGCCTGCATCCAGATAGATCGTCTTTTCGGTAGCAGGGTTGTAGATGCCTACTTTTACTTGGTGGCTGGTCATTCCTGCCATTGGATAACGGACGTTGTTCACTTCCCCTACGCGTGCGGTGATGTCTACAAGCGGATATTGCGTGACCATGCTTTCGTCCATGCGGTAGAAAGCGAGCAAGTTTCCTTTCGGGCTCCAGAAAGTGCCTTTGTTGATGCCGAATTCATTGCGGTGTACGGACTGACCGCAGACAATGCCTTCGGGCTCGTTAGTGATGGCCTGTTCGTTCACATACAGGTTATTGTTTACTGTGTAGGCTACGTTTCCGTTGGCTGCGCAATAGTCCTCGTTAGCTGCTTTCTCCTTCAGTTTCAGTGTGCTGACAATCCGGTTGTTCTTGAAATCGTATACGATGAACTTGCCGGATACTTTCAGTAGCATTTGCGGCTTGTCTGCCCATGGGTAAAGGATAGAATACGGGGGCGACAGTTTCCCTGCTTTATGGTCTGCAAGTACTTTGTTGATTTGTTCAAGGGTAGTGAGTACCGCCTCTTTCCCCGTTTGGGGCTGGACGGTGTAGATGGTGTCGGTACTTGGTTTGATACACACATCTCCCCACCATTGCAGGCCGTACAGGTTTTCTGCATAGCGGTAGGTTTCGCCACCTGGAATCAAATCTTCCAGTGTCAGCTTTTTAGTTTCCTGTGCCATAACATTGATTACGATTGGTAGTGCCAGCAATATCAAGATGGCTCTTTTTCCAATTTTACTCATTGCTTTTTACTTTATTTGTTTTTAAATCCTTCTATTTTTACCCTGTCCAAGGAGGTTGTCTTTATTTGAATGGCATACCTTTCCTTGTCGGATGATAGACCTTTTCCAAATATTGATAAGGTCGCATTTTGCAACCTTATATTGATAGTCAATGAAGGAATGAAATTACTCTTCTTCCTTCTTCGGAATTCTGGGCTCCCGATTTCCTCTGAACTCTCTCGGAGCTCTCGAATCTCTTTCTCCCCGGAACTCGCCTCTCGGCTTTCTGTCTCTGTCATCCCGTGTAAAGCTTCCTTCTTCTCGTCTGGGTTTGAAGTCACCCTCCCGACGTGGTTTGTACTCTCCTTCGCGGCGTGGTTTATATTCACCTTCTCTGCGTGGCTTGAATTCCCCTTCGCGACGCGGTTTGAACTCACCTTCCCGTCTGGGTCTGAATTCTCCTTCCCCACGTGGCTTGAATTCTTTTCTTTCCCGGGGTTTCGAAGCATCATAGCTTCCTTCTGTCTCTTTTTTCTCTTCTCCTTCTCCCTCCTGACTCTTGAACTCTTTATATTTTCCGTCGAAAATCTCATATTTGCGGAACTCGCATTCCAGTGCACCATTGAATAACGGTACTTTCTGACTTGCTTTCAGGCCAATCTGATCGAAACATTCTTCGCGGTAAGAGAGTACCCAGGCTTCGTTTCCTACAAATGCATGTTTCAGACGCTCACCAATCATCTGGTACAATCCAAGCAAGTCATTGGTGGAGATACGTTCACCATAAGGGGGATTCATGACGATAATGGACTTTTCCTGCGGTTGTTCAAACTGCTGGAACGGTTGCAGTTTCAGTGTCACATCCTTGGATACGCCTGCCGCTTTTATATTATGTGTTGCTATTTCGTTCGCTTTCGGACTGTTGTCATATCCGTAAATCTTATGCGTAAACTCGCGCTCCTGGCTATCATCATTGTAAATCTCGTCGAACATCTCCGAATCGAAATCCACCCATTTCTCAAATGCGAATCCTTTGCGGAATACTCCCGGAGCGATGTTTCTTGCTATCAGTGCTGCTTCCACAGGAATCGTTCCCGAACCGCACATCGGGTCAATCAGGTCACATTCGCCGCGCCATCCTGTCATCAGAACCATACCGGCAGCCAATACTTCGTTCAGCGGAGCTTCTACCTGTTCCTGACGGTATCCGCGACGATGAAGCGATTCTCCGGAAGAGTCCAGCGACAACGTACAAGTGGTATGTGCAATGTGAATATTGAGCAGTACATCCGGATTATTGATGCGTACCGACGGACGTTTGCCTGTCTTTTCGCGGAAATAATCCACAATAGCATCCTTCACCTTATACGATACAAACTTGGAATGACGGAATTCCTCGCTGAATACAACTGCATCTATCGCAAACGTCTTGTTTACATCAAGATACTCTTCCCATGGAATAGCCTGTATCTGGTTGTAAACTTCATCAGCATCCTTTGCCGTAAAATTCTTGATCGGTTTTAGAATGCGGATAGCAGTACGGAGGCAGAAATTTGCCTTGTACATCATACGCTTGTCTCCTGTAAATGAAACCATGCGGCGTCCTATCTGGATATCGTTGGCTCCCAGTGTTGTAAGTTCTTCAGCAAGGATCTCTTCCAGTCCCTGGAAGGTCTTGGCTATCATCTCGAATTGTTCGCTCATATATAGTTAATTGATTTTATTTCTTTGCTTTTGTTTGTACTATTTTCGCTCCGGCGGGGATATTCTCTGTTACCCAGATATTACCTCCTACGGTGGCGTCTCTTCCGATAGTAATTCTTCCCAAGATAGTAGCATTGGAGTAGACAATGACATTGTCCTCCAGAATCGGGTGGCGGGGAATGCCCTTGATCGGTTTTCCGTCGGCATCCAGCGGGAAGCTTTTCGCTCCCAGGGTGACACCCTGATATAATTTGACATTATTTCCGATGATGCTTGTTGCACCGATCACGACACCCGTTCCGTGGTCTATGGTAAAGTGACTGCCTATTTTCGCTCCCGGATGGATGTCGATTCCCGTTTCGCTATGTGCCATTTCCGTAATCATGCGCGGAATCAGGGGAACACCCAGTTCCAGCAGTTCGTGTGCAATACGATAATTGCTGATCGCTTTGATAGCGGGATAACAGAAAATAACTTCACCGTAGCTCTTGGCAGCAGGGTCGCCGTTGTAGGCGGCTTCTACATCCGTTGCCAGTATTCTTCTCATAGCGGGTAGTTTACTGATAAACTTCGCGGCTAGTCGGGCAGCTTCTTCTCTTCTCGACTCCGAGCAGACGTTGCATTTTCCTTCTGTCGTTCCGAAACATAATCCGGCAAGGATTTGCTCTGTGAGCAAGTCAAATAACTTTTCGATATTTACACCGATGTGATAATTGATTGTCCGGCTGTTGATGGTGGAATTTCCGTAGTATCCGGGGAAGAGAATGGCACGTGAAAGCTCGATAATTTCATACAAAACTTTAGCAGAGGGCAATGGTTCGCCATCTTTATGTTGATGAAACAGCCCTTTGTAAGATTCGCTTTCCGATAGCTCATCGACTGCCTGTGTCAGAATGTGGGTAAAGTTCAATGGACTCATTAGGTCAGTTACTCATGTTTATATGGGCGCAAAGGTATTAAAAAAATAATAAATTTCGTTGAGATTCAATATAATTAATGTATTTTTGTGGCATTCAAAATTAGACACGGACGAGGGGACGAAATAAAGCGAAATCTGCTATGAAGCTATTTGGGTTGATAGGGTTGGTGATATGGTTGAGCTGCAGTTGTGTGGATAAGCATCGCAGTCACTCTTTGTGTGAGCAATCATTTATTGACTCTTTGGAAGTCCGTGCACAGGATTCTCTGTTCTCTAACTTGCCTTATTCGCGTTCTTTATTGCGTAATGCACTCCACCAGACGCAGGATTCGATGACATATTACCGCCTGATGGCATTGTATGGAAAGACTTTTTTCGTATCGTCCGATTTTGATTCTATCCTCTATTATAACCGCCCTGTGAAAGAGTATGACAAGCGTGCAACTGCCTGCCCGCGCTGGAATGATGTGCTTTCGGATGTATATAACATCGAGGGAAATGTCTGGATGCAACTCAATCAGCCCGATTCGGCAGTTGCCTATTATGAGAAATCCTACGCTTATCGTCTGAAAGGAGACAAGGCGCATCTTCTATCGGATATTTGTATGAATCTGGCTGATGCTCATCTGCATCGTGGGGAACTGGCACATACCGCTTCTTATTATCGGAAGGCATTGTTTATCTGCGACTCCCTGCACCTGTCGGAACATGCCAAGTTTCCAGTTTATTGCGGATTAGGACAGACTTACATGGATTTGCGCGACTTTGATTTGTCAAATCATTATTACGAGCTGGCAGGGCAGTTTTTTGATGAAATGACTGTCAGCGAGAAGTGGGTGTATCTCAATAATCGGGGAAATCATTACTATTACAAGAAAGATTATCAGGAAGCACTGGTTTATATGCGGCAGGCGGCTGATATGATAGCGAATTATCCGCAAATGGTATTTGAAAGTAATCTCTCGAAAGTCAATCTGGGCGATCTTTATCTGCTGACTAACCGTTTGGATTCTGCTGAAAACAATCTGAATGAAGGTTATCGTTATTTTTCGGAGATAAAGAATAACTCCGCCATGCACTATATTGAGACACTGATGATTGAGCTTTCCTTGAAAAAAGGAAATATCGCACGTGCCAGGGAGATGATTGCACGGACTGCTTCTACCGGCCATGTGGATGCCAATATGCTCACTATACGCAACCAATATCTGCAGCATTATTATGAAAAGGCCGGCGACTACCGTAATGCATATAAATATCTGAAGCGTGATTACCAACTGAATGACTCTATCCGTAGCGAGCGGATTCGTACTCGTGTGGCCGAACTGGATATGCGTTACCGTCAGGATACGATCGTATTGCGCAAAGAAATGCAGATTCAACGGCAGGCTGGTGAGGTACGGGTTTTGAGGCTGAGCATGTATATCTGGGTGCTTGTCTGCCTGTTGCTCGCAGCCGGAACGGTAGTGATCATCTGGTATATGAGGAAAAAGAGAGAGTTTCTCCGCGAACGTTTCTTTCAGCAGATCAATCGTGTCCGTATGGAGAACTTGCGGAGCCGGATTTCTCCTCATTTCACTTTCAATGTGCTGGGACGGGAGATTAATCAGTTCAATGGGTCGGAGGAAGTGAAGAATAATTTGATGGAACTGGTCAAATATCTCCGTCGGAGCCTTGAACTGACTGAAAAGTTAAGCGTATCTTTGCAGGACGAACTGGATTTCGTGCAGTCGTATATCAGCCTCGAAAGCGGTCGTATCGGCGAAGGCTTTACAGCGTCGGTGATAGTAGAGGAGGGACTGGATGCAAAACGTATCATGATTCCTTCCATGATTGTTCAGATTCCGGTAGAGAATGCGATTAAGCACGGACTGGCTGGAAAAGATGGAGAAAAGGAGTTGTCTGTCCGTGTTTCCCGTGAAGGAAAAGGAATCCGTATCTTGGTTTGTGACAATGGACGAGGGTATCTTCCGCAAGTTGTTTCTTCGACTAAAGGGACGGGAACCGGACTGAAAGTGCTCTATCAAACGGTCCAGCTGCTTAATACAAAGAATAAAAACGAGAAAATGCGTTTTGACATAACCAACCGAAACGATGGTCAGACCGGTACGCAAGTGTCTGTGTATATACCGTTTCATTTTTCTTATGAATTATGATGAATGTAGAAGATAAATATAAAGTTGTTATTGTGGATGATGAGCGTACTGCGATTGATGCTTTGCGCAGGGAGCTGGGCGCTTATCAGGAGTTTGAAATAAAAGGAACAGCAAGCAATGGAGCAAAAGGGAAAAAGATGATAATGGAACTGCGTCCGGACCTGTTGTTCTTGGATGTGGAGCTTCCGGATGTGCTGGGGCTTAACCTGTTGAGTGAGATACGCGATGAAGTGCTGTGGGATATGAAAGTTGTTTTTTATACTTCATATGATAAATATCTGCTTCAGGCTCTGCGTGAGTCCGCTTTTGATTTCTTGTTGAAACCTTTTGAGACGGAAGATCTGAAGATCGTTATAGAACGCTACCGGAAAGCTGTCGCTTCGATACCGGTGGCTCCTTCGTCCTCTTTTGCTTCTTCTGTCAGTGCCCTGATGCCGCAACAGGGAATGTTTATGATCAGTACGGTGACCGGTTTCAAGCTTTTGCGGCTGGAAGAGATCGGGTATTTCGAATATCTGAAAGACAAGCGCCAGTGGCAGGTAGCTCTGTTCAATCAGACCCGGTTGAACTTGAAGCGAAATACAAAAGCCGAAGATATCATTGGTTACTCACAAGCTTTTATTCAGATTAGCCAGTCAGCTATTGTCAATGTTAATTATCTTGCAATGATTGATGGGAAATGTTGCCAGCTCTATCCGCCTTTTCATGATAAAAGCGATCTGATAATCTCCCGAAGTTTTCTGAAAGGTCTGCAGGATCGGTTCTTTGTGCTATAAATCTACACTTTTGCGAATATACGCGAAAACGCCGTTTCTTCATCAGGAACGGCGCTTTCTTTTTGTTAGAATATTAGAATGAGAGAGTATATTGTTAAAAAAATGCTGTTACAAATTAGTATTGTCCATGGTTACTGTCATCTCCGGAACTAATACGTAAGCACGTTTCTTGGTGTTCCATTTATAGTAATTGGTCGTTACAGTTTTTCCTTTATAAGCATATTGGATACGGAGATCTTTTTCCCATTCTTCTTTAGTACTGTTCCATTTCAAGGTCTCGCTTTCAATCATGCGCTTATTGTCGTCGTACTTATAGTTGTATTTCATATAGTTGGCAAGTGTGTTTCCGTTCATCTTGTAAACAGTCTGACCTACCATTACTCCATTTTCTTCTACCGGATTATAAACCAGCTGACCATCATAACTGCGTGCAGAAGCAACAAAAGAGGTCATCAGAAGAACTACGGATAGAACATACATTTTTAAAGATACTTTTGTTTTCATGGCTATTTGATTTTAGAATTATACTTTCATTTGTCTATCAATACTCTTGTATTGCGCTGCAAAGTTATATATTTATTCGGTATTTATGCAAATATAAAGCTGAAATAATATCAAAATGTCAGGTAATGGCTAGGGGACTATCTTGCTTTTTGCCAAGATTGGTGACAAAAAAATATCCGGCAGTCAACCTGCCGGATATAGAACGGAGCACTTCGTTGAGGAAGTGAACCTTTTTCTTGCTTTCTGGATAATGGGTTAAATAATGTTATAACTCATTCTTTCCTTTATTTGGCTGTTCAGCCCTGCTTTGCTATAGTAGGATAAACATTGTTTTAGTGTGCTTCGAGCCAGTTTTTGCCCCATCCGCAATCTGCTTTCAGGGGGACATGCATGCGGTATGCATTTTCCATTTCCTCAATGACGATCTCTTCTACCCGTTCTTTTTCGTTCATCGGTACACTGAAGTTCAATTCATCATGCACTTGGAGTATCATTTTGGCCTGTATGCCTTCTGTCTGGAAACGCTGATAAATACGTGCCATTGCTACTTTTATGATATCTGCGGCACTTCCCTGAATTGGTGCGTTGATGGCATTTCGTTCTGCATAGCCGCGTACAACTGCATTTCGTGAGTTGATATCGGGCAAGAAGCGTTTCCGGTGGAAAATCGTTTCTACATACCCTTTTTCCTGAGCTACCTGGATGCTTTTATCCATATAAGCCTTGACGCTTGGATAAGTTTCGAAGTAACCGTCGATCAGTTCCTTGGCTTCTTTCCGGTCTACGTTCATACGTTCGGCAAGTCCGAATACGGAGATGCCGTAGATGATACCGAAGTTGGCGGTTTTCGCCTTGCGGCGCATGTCAGAGTCGACGTCTTTCAGGTCTATCTTATATATTTTGGCAGCTGTTGCCGCATGGATATCATGATTGCTGAGGAAGGCATCGATCATATTTTTGTCTTCGCTGAGATGTGCCATGATACGGAGTTCTATCTGCGAATAGTCGGCAGAGAAGAAAAGACAGCCTTCGTCCGGAATGAATGCCTTGCGGATTTCTTTGCCGTTCTCGTCGCGGATAGGAATATTCTGCAGGTTCGGGTTGCTCGAACTGAGGCGTCCGGTAGAGGTTACAGTCTGGTTGAAGGATGTGTGTACCCGTCCCGTACGTGGGTTAATCAGTTGGGGAAGTGCATCTATATACGTTCCCAGCAGTTTTTTCAATCCGCGATGTTCCAGTATTTTTTCTACTACGGGATGTTTGTGCCGGAGACTTTCGAGCACTTCTTCCGAGGTGACGTACTGACCGGTTTTGGTCTTCTTTGCTTTTTCTATGATCTTCAGTTTGTCAAACAGTACCTCGCCGACTTGTTTGGGCGAAGCGATATTGAAGGTTTCGCCCGCCAGTTCGTAAATCTCTTGTTCGATGCGCTGCATCTGGGCGGTGAAATGGACAGACGATTGTTTGAGCGCATCTGTATCCAGCAACACTCCGTTTCGTTCTATGTTGACCAATACCGGTACGAGCGGCATTTCGATATCGTAAAACAAACGTTCGGCATCGTTCTCTTTCAGTTCCTTCTCCAGCACATTTTTAAGTTTCAGCGTTACGTCTGCATCTTCGCATGCGTAACGGTAGACATCCTTCGGGTCGAGATCGCGCATGTTTTTCTGATTCTTTCCTTTCGGACCTATCAGTTCGTCGATGTGAATGGTCTGATAGTGAAGATAGATTTCTGCCAGATAGTCCATTCCGTGACGAAGTTCCGGTTGAAGAACATAGTGGGCGATCATCGTATCGAAGAGTGCACCTTTCACCTGCACTCCGTAATTTTCAAGAACGATCATGTCGTACTTGATATTTTGTCCGACTTTCAGGGAATTCTCATTTTCGAAGACCGGTCGAAACTCATTGACTATTTTTAACGCTTCATCATGATTGTCGGGGACCGGAACATAAAAGGCCTGATTTTCGGTTATAGAGAAACTCATTCCGACCAGTTCGGCATCCATTGGTTCTGTTCCTGTGGTCTCCGTGTCTAACGAGAGAATTTTCGATGTAAGTAACTTTTGAATAATTTCGCTTCTTTTCTTCTCTGTATCAATGAGTTGGTAATCACAGTTAAGCGTTTCTAACGTCTCTAGATTCGATTTTTTCGCTTCGCCTGCCTCGTTGCCCGTAAAATTCGCAAATAAATCGCCTTGGATGGCTCCTCCTTCTTCGGGAAAAAGAGGAAGAGGAGAGGGGGCACTTTGAGGGGTTGCCGTTTTGTTTCCGGTAGGCGTAGTTACTCCACCTTTTGAACTTTCCTTTTTCAGTACCCGGTCGATAAGTGTCCGGAATTCCAGTTCTTCAAAAATCCGGCGGAGTGAATCCTCGTCTGCTTGTTCGCGGACGAGCTTGTCCATTTCGAGTTGGATAGGAACATCGATCTTGATCGTGGCGAGGAATTTGGAAAAAGTGATCAGTTCCTTGTTTGTTTCCACTTTGGTTTTCAACGCTCCTTTCAGTTGGTCGGTATGTTCCAGCAGATTCTCGATGCTTCCGAATTCGGCGATTAGTTTTTGAGCGGTCTTTTCACCGACACCGGGGCAGCCCGGGATATTGTCGGAAGAGTCGCCCATCAGTCCGAGCATATCGATCACTTGCGCGGGCGACTGGATATCGAACTTCGCTTTCACTTCTTTGATGCCCATCACTTCAAAGCCTCCCGTATGTTTGGGGCGGTACATGAATACATTGTCTGTCACCAGCTGACCGTAGTCCTTGTCAGGGGTCATCATATAAGTAGTGATGCCTTGGCGCCCGGCTTCTGTGGCGAGGGTCCCGATCACGTCATCGGCCTCGTAGCCTGCCACTTCCAGAATCGGGATGCGGTAAGCGTGTATGATCTCCTTTATAATAGGTACGGAGAGGCGGATGGCTTCCGGTGTTTCTTCGCGCTGGGCTTTATATTGTTCGAAAGCTTCGTGACGGAAAGTAGGGCCGGAGGGGTCGAAGGCTACTCCTATATGTGACGGGTTCTCTTTTTTCAGCACCTCTTCGAGGGTATTGACAAAGCCGAGAATGGCTGAAGTATTGAACCCTTTGGAGTTGATTCTGGGATTCTTGATAAAGGCGTAATAAGCCCGATATATCAGTGCATAAGCGTCTAAAAGAAATAATTTATTGTCTGACTCCATAGATTTAATTAATTTTTCATGGTAAAAGTACAAAAAAATACCGTATTAAGCGTTTTATTATTACTTTTGTGCTCAAATAGTGTTATGAATGGATAGTATCTCACTTATCAAAACCCCGATTGAAGCGGAGCTGGAGGATTTTAAGGATCTTTTTGATAGCCCTCTTTCTGATTCGAACGCATTGCTCGATAGCGTAATAACTCATATACGCAAGAGGAATGGTAAGATGATGCGTCCTATTCTTGTCCTATTGGTGGCACGTCTTTATAGTGCTGTTTCTCCTGCTACTCTTCATGCGGCAGTCTCTTTGGAGTTGCTTCATACGGCCAGTCTGGTGCACGACGACGTAGTCGACGAGAGCACCGAACGTCGCGGCCAGCTTTCGGTGAATGCTGTTTTCAATAATAAGGTATCTGTACTGGCGGGTGATTATCTTTTGGCTACCAGTCTGGTGCATGCCGAGCAGACCAATAATTATAAGATTATCCGTCTGGTATCCTCGCTGGGGCAGAAGCTTGCTGAAGGAGAGTTGCTTCAACTTTCGAATGTAAGTAATCATAGCTTCTCGGAGGAAGTTTATTTTGATGTAATACGTAAAAAAACGGCGGCACTTTTCGCTGCTTGTGCCGAGGCGGCTGCCCTGTCGGTAGAGGTGGGGGAAGAAGAAGTTGCTTTTGCCCGTCTGCTGGGTGAATATATCGGCATCTGCTTCCAGATTAAAGATGATATTTTCGACTACTTTGATAGCAAGAAAATCGGTAAGCCGACCGGTAATGACATGCTTGAAGGTAAGCTGACGCTGCCTGTCCTGTATGCATTGAATACTACGAAAGATGAATGGGCGGAGCAAACAGCGTTGAAGGTGAAGGAAGGTACGGCTACTCCCGATGAAATTGTTCGTCTGATTCAATTTACCAAGGAGAATGGCGGTATTGAATATGCCTGCCGGATCATAGAACAATATAAAAAGAAAGCATTTGATTTGCTGGCTTCTCTGCCTGAATCCAATATCTGTGTGGCCCTCCGGACTTATCTGGACTATGTGGTCGACCGTGAGAAATAACTACTCTCTGCTGTTTCTGAGAAGAGAGTAGCATAGGATTAATTCCTCCCAATCTTCTATTTTATTCGATTTCATCGCTCCTCCGATGAGGAAACTCTTGTCTATTTCTTCCGGTGTGCGGAGGATTTCGGCACACGCTGCGCTTGCTTGTTCGATGTATTCCCAAGCTTGTTCTCTGGAGATGTAACCGCAGTCTTTGGCAGCCCGTGCCAGCCCGACTACTTGTGCCATATCCCATCCGATAACCCCTCTCTCCAAGTCATTAATCCATACAATCGGATCTCCTCTTTCTTCTATATACTCTTTGAAATTGTATAGATTTCTGCCTTGCTGAATGAAGCGGTCTATTCCATAGAAGCGTTCGCGGATGGTGTTTTCAAACTGCTGTAAGTTCTCTGTAGAGAGCAAATAGGGGAGCATGATAGCGTATGAAGACCTGTTTCCTTCGTTGATGAGAAACAGAAATAACTGGCTGGAAGAAATGGTGTCTATACAATGGAATTTCTCCGATAGCAGTTGGGCTAGTTGCTGCGGATGTACTCCGGTTTTTATGCAGTTGAGATAGAAGCCGTTTAATGCAGCTTCCATATAGCCGATGCGCAGGCCTTGTTTTCTTCTGGCACCGAGTATCAGGTTTAAGGGGTTATGGTTAAAACGTAAACTCTTTGTGTGTAACTTCATTTTATACTCTTTATCACTTATGGTTAACTAAAAAAAGCGTGAGAACTGCTGCAATATGTCTTTTCCTGGGGTTTCGGCAAACCGTTATGACGACATATAAGCAACAGTCTCACGCTCCGTTCGATATATAACAAAAGTATATACATGAAGGTGCGTGAGACCCGTTTGCTTATTACCATTCATAACTTTGAATTTTGCCGAATTCCAGGAATCAGGTAATAAAAGAAACGTTCTCTAATACAGTAGGTTAGCTATATTACTATAGCTACCTTTATGACAAAGGTAATGAAAATAATGATTTTTCCCTATAAGTATCTTTAGTTTTTATTAGATAAAAAATACCGCACTTCTTCCCGTATGAACGGAAAATGAAGCGCGGTAAGGCATATTTGATTGCTAATGTAATTCCTTAGAAGAACTTGATCTCTTCGCCCTTGATGTCAGAAAGGAGAAGATTTGCCAGGCGGCTGGTTCCCAGACGGAACAGTCGGTTGTTCAGCCATTCTTCGCCTAATATTTCTTTCACGATAGTGTAATAAATAATGGCATCATTGACTGTATTGATTCCTCCTGCCGGTTTGAAACCGATCTTGTTATTTGTTTTCTGATAGTATTCCTTGATTGCTTCGCACATTACATAAGCGGCTTCCGGAGTGGCGGCAGGCTGCTGCTTTCCGGTCGATGTCTTGATGAAATCCGCGCCTGAATACATGGATAGGATAGAGGCTTTCTTGATGTTGGAAGCTGTTTTCAAAGCTCCTGTTTCGAGGATAACTTTGAGGTGGCGTTCCTTGCAGACTTCCTTTAATTCCTGGATTTCTTCGCACATTGTTTCGTAGTCACCGCTCAGGAATTTGCCTATCGAGATCACGATATCTATTTCGTCTGCACCGTCGGCGATAGCCAGTGCTGTTTCCGCTACTTTCACCTCAATGAAAGTCTGCGAGGAAGGGAATCCGCCCGAAACGCAAGCGATGTTGATGCCGTCTACTTGCAGCGTATTTTTTACAATATCCGCAAAATTGGGATATACGCAGATAGCGGCAACGTTCTTCATATCGGGAAATTCATTGTCGAACTCATTCACTTTTTCGGTGAAATGCATCACGCTTTCATCGCTGTCCGTGCTGTTCAGTGTAGTCAGGTCGATACAGTTGAACAGGAGTTTTTTGACTTCTTCCGTATTGTTCTCCGGCACTTTCTTTTCAATCAGGTCAGCCACCCGAGCCTGTATGTCTGCATCGCTCAGATTGGTGTTATACTTTGCCAATGCGGCATCATACTTGTTGGATTGTGAGCTATTCTCTTCCATGATCGTTCAGTTTTGGGTTATTGATATGTCTTTTATTATCTCGTTTCGTTTTCTTTTCCAAACTTTTTCGGAAGGCTTTGGTGACGTCTACCCCTGTCTGGTTGGCGATGCATAGGAGCACCCATAAGATGTCAGCTATTTCTTCGTCAAGGTTGTCTTTTTCGCCTGCTTTGAAGGACTGGTCGCCGTATTTGCGGGCCATGACGCGGGCCAGTTCTCCGACTTCTTCGGTCAGTACAGCCATATTGGTCAATTCGCTGAAGTAGCGGACGCCGTATGTCTTTATCCATTTGTCTACCTCTTTTTGAGCTTCTTCCAGAGTCATAATTGCTGTTGATTTATGATTATTTGTTTGATAATTGAGTAAGGTTTCACTCTTTATTCTTGGTATCCATGCATATAGTAACAGGGCCATCATTTAAAAGTTCAACTTTCATGTCGGCTCCGAACGTTCCTGTGTCTATTTCTTTGCCCAATGCCCCGCTCAGGTCTTTGCAGAACTGTTCGTAGAGTGGGATAGAGATCTCCGGTTTGGCAGCTTTGATGTATGACGGACGGTTACCTTTCTTGGTAGAGGCATGCAATGTGAACTGGCTGATCACCAGAATTTCGCCTCCATCTTCCAGAATGGATTTATTCATTATTCCGTTTTCATCGTCAAAAATGCGCAGATTTACTATCTTTTTGCAGAGCCAGTCTATATCTTCCTGCCCGTCGGATTCTTCAATTCCGACCAATATCAGCATTCCTTTCCCGATGGAGGACTTGCAGTGTCCTTCGATGGTTACTGATGCGTGACTTACTCTTTGTACAACTATTCTCATTGATATTTTCTCTATTTTATTGAATGTTACGAAAGGCAAATTTACGAAATTAAGAAGAGAAAACGATGGATTGAAGGGAAATATTATAGGATAAGTATTAGGTATTAACCGTAGTTGTCATTCAGCGTGTCTATTTGTTGTGCAGAAGCATGTCTATCTGTCATTCAGACGATCTGTGGGAGGAAGAATCTCCTCTTTGTGCGCACAGGAGAAGAAGTATAACATCCAATGCACACACTATATATGCCCTGTACATTGGATCTATATGTCCTGCACGTTGGAACTATATCCCCAACAACCAGTCATTCCTGATGCTTGTCACGGTGACTTATTGTGCATTCATTCTTGTACAGTGATGAGGACTCAGAATGACAGCTACGGTTAATACCTAATACTTATTACAGTCCTTCTTTTACGGTCTGAGCCTTCGCCTCTCCTATGACCTTTGCGATCTCCTCAAGGGATGCCTCTTTGATTCGTTTTACGCTCTTAAACTCCTTTAATAGGGCTGTTTGGGTCTTTTCTCCAATGCCTTTTATCGTGTCCAGAGCCGATGCAACCTGCCGTTTACTGCGCTTATCACGATGGAAAGTAATCGCAAAGCGGTGTACTTCATCTTGAATCTGCGTCAGCAGACGGAATAAAGAACTTTGCTGCTTAATTCCAATCGTCTGTGCGGGAAATCCGAAAAGCAGTTCTGACGTGCGATGCTTATTATCCTTAGCCAAACCTGCAATTGGAATATTCAGATGCAATTCATCCTCGACCACCTCTCTGACGACCTCCATTTGTCCTTTACCACCATCGGTAATAATCAGGTCGGGAAGAGGAGAACTCTCTTCGATAGCGCGCTGATAACGGCGCCTGACCACCTCTTTCATCGAAGCATAATCATCGGGTCCTACAACCGTCTTGATATTGTATTTGCGGTAATCTTTCTTCGATGGCTTCGCCTTTTTGAATACCACGCAGGCCGCTACGGCATCTGATCCCTGTATATTCGAGTTATCGAAACACTCGATCTGCAAAGGCGGCTTGTCCAAATGCAGTTCACTCTGTATCTCCTTCAGCAGACGCATGCTGCGCTGTTCGGGATTCAGTTTCTCAGCCTGTTTCAATCGGTCGGCCTTATATTGCTTCACGTTTAAGATAGAAAGATCGAGCAATTTCTTCTTGTCTCCCCGTTGAGGAACGGTGAAAACGACATTATTCAACTCCAGATCGAGCTCAAAAGGAACAATAATCTCTCGTGAATGACTCTTATAACGTTCCCGCATCTCAATAATGCCCAACGTCAGCAACTCTTCTTTCGATTCATTCAGCTTCTTCTTATACTCAAAAGTGAATGCCTGATTGATGGCACCATTCGTAATATGCAGATAGTTGACGAACGCCGAATTTGAATCGTCCTCTTCGATGGAGAAAACGTCGATATTGTGTAGCACCGAACTTACCACCTCGGACTTAGCCCGATAATTTTCTATCAACAGATACTTCTCCTTAATCTTCTGGGCCTCCTCAAATTTCATCTCACCGGCCAGTTCCTGCATCTTCTCCAGCAGCATACGGCTGATCTCCTGAGTATTTCCCTTTAAAATCTCCTTGATTTCATCGATGTTTTTAAGATAATCGTCTTGGGACTGTAGTCCGACGCATGGACCTGCGCACTTCTTGATATGATATTCCAGGCAAACCTTGAACTTTCCCGCCCGTATATTCTCCGGAGAGAGATTCAGAGTGCAGGTACGCAGCGGATATAGATGCTTAATCAGATCGAGCAGTGCGTACATGGAGGGAATGTGACTGTATGGACCATAATAAGAAGAACCGTTTCTGATGATCTTCCGGGTTCTGAAAACCCGGGGAAAATACTCGTTCTGCACACAAATGGAGGGGTAGGTCTTGTCATCCTTCAGCAGTACGTTGTAGCGGGGTTTGTATTTCTTGATCAGGTTGTTTTCCAGCAATAATGCATCTTCCTCGGTGTTGACTACGATGTAGCGGATATCGGCAATCTTGCTGACCAATACCCGTGTCTTTCCGGGTTCATGCTCTTTGCTGAAGTACGAATAAACTCTTTTCTTCAGGTTTTTAGCCTTTCCAACGTATATAATCGTGCCTTCGGTGTTCAGATACTGATAGACTCCCGGCTTTTCAGGCAGGTTGCTTACAATACCTTTCAGATATTCATTCGTCTTGGTCTCCGGTTTTGTATTCATAATCGTTATAGATGAAATAGCGGGAAATAAAAAGGGCGTAGTTTTTCTACGCCCTGCAAATATAAGCAATTTGTTTATAAAGTCAATACGGATTCTACTTCTACGTCATCTCCGAACATGGATTTACCGTTTAAGTCTTTTAGCTCGATGATGAAGTTTACATATACCTTTTTAGGCTTCAATTTTTTCACGAGTTCGCAGGCTGCTTTCATTGTTCCTCCTGTTGCCAGCAGATCGTCGTGTAGTAAAACAACGTCGTTTTCATCGAGTGCATCCTTGTGTATCTGCACCGTGTCCTTACCGTATTCTTTGTCGTAACTTTCCTCGATTACCTCTGCGGGAAGTTTGCCCGGTTTACGGATGGGGATAAAACCCGCGTTCAGTCGGGTAGCCAGGATAGGGCCCATGATGAATCCCCTTGATTCTATACCTACTACTTTGGTGATACCTTTATCCTTGTACATCTCAAACATAATGTTTGATAATTCTTGTAAGCACCAAGGGTCTTTAAACAGAGTGGTGACATCGTAGAAAAGGATTCCGGGAATCGGAAAATCCGGAATTTCCCGGATGCTTTTAATTAGCGTTTCTTTGCTCATAATCATTGATTTATCTCGTTTCTTTAAATGCTTTGTTTCACGTGAAACGTTGCCGCTTATCGTCCGCAAAGTACCAGTAACACGTTGATGTCGCTAGGCGATACTCCCGGAATCCGGCTCGCTTGCGCGATGGTTTCCGGATCAATCTTCACTAGCTTTTGACGAGCTTCCGTGGATAGCGACTGAATGGAAGCATAATCAAATTTGCCTTTGATCTTGATGCTTTCGAGGCGTGCCAGCTTTTCTGCTATCATTCGTTCTCTGTCAATATAGCCTTGATATTTGATCAGTATTTCTGCCGCTTCCAGAATCTCTTCTTTGCGGTCGGAATCTGCAGCGGTTGCTTTTTCTAATTCTCGTTGGAAGGCGGGGACATGTTCTGCGATATTCTCAATCGTAATTTGCGGACGGTTGAGGACTTCGATCAATTTGCATCCTTGGCGTAGGGGAGTCGTTCCTAACTTTTCGAGTGCGTCATTAATTAATGCCGGTTTCATCGAATAGTTTTTTGCGAAATCTACAATCTGATCCAATGCCTCCTTTTTGCTTTTCATCAGCTGGTAACGATCCTCCTTAGCCAGTCCGAGGCGGTAAGCCCTTTCGGTCAGTCTCATGTCAGCGTCATCCATGCGGAGAAGAATGCGGTATTCGGCACGCGAGGTGAACATACGGTAAGGTTCGTCTACTCCTTTTGTTACCAGGTCGTCAATTAATACACCGATATATGCTTCATCACGTGCCAGCGTGAAGGCTTCTCCGCCGTGGCAGTTGATGTAGGCATTGATTCCGGCAATCAGTCCTTGGCCTCCGGCTTCTTCGTAACCGGTCGTTCCGTTCACTTGTCCGGCAAAGAACAGATTTCTGATAATCTTCGATTCCAGCGAATGTTTTAATTGCGTAGGGTCGAAGTAGTCATATTCAATTGCATATCCGGGGCGATAGATGACGATGTCCCTGAATGCCGGAATCTTTTTCAATGCGGCTATCTGAATATCCATCGGAAGAGAAGAAGAGAATCCGTTCAGGTATAATTCCTGTGTTGTTTCTCCTTCGGGTTCGAGGAATAGCTGATGTTGTTCTTTATCGGGGAAGGTGACAATCTTGGTTTCGATGCTGGGGCAATAGCGGGGGCCGATGCTTTGAATTTGTCCGTTGAACAGGGGTGAATCCGGAAGTCCTTCGCGCAGAATCCGGTGTACCTCTTCGTTGGTATAGCAGGTCCAGCATTGCAGTTGCTTCAGATGACGCGTACTGGTATTCATGAATGAGAACTTATGGAAGTCACATTCTCCGTCCTGCGTATCCATCAGATCGAAATGGACGCTGCGGGCGTCGATTCGTACCGGTGTACCGGTTTTCATTCTTCCGTAGGCAATGCCATGTCGGGCGATGGATTCTGTCAGTTGGTAAGAGGCGGGTTCTGCCATTCTGCCGCCCGGTAGTTGGTGACGACCTACGTGCATCAGTCCGTTCAGGAAGGTTCCTGCCGTCAGTACGATGCATTTCGCTTTGAATGTGACACCCCAGAGGGTAACGAGGCCGGTTACTTCGCCGTTCTCGACGAGCAGTTCGCTCACAGTGTCCTGCCAGATATGAAGGTTGGGGGTGTTTTCCAGCCTTTCACGCCATGACCAGATAAACTTGGCACGGTCGCATTGAGCGCGGGGGCTCCACATGGCCGGTCCTTTCGAACGGTTCAGGATTCGGAACTGTATGGCGGTTTCGTCCGTCACCAATCCCATCTGTCCGCCCAGTGCATCTATTTCACGTACTATTTGTCCTTTGGCGATTCCTCCTACTGCGGGGTTGCAACTCATCTGCCCGATCTTGTTCATGTCCATCGTGATGAGGCAAGTCTTGGAACCTAAATTTGCAGCAGCGGCTGCTGCTTCGCAACCGGCATGTCCGCCACCAATTACAATAACGTCGTACTTAAAATCCATTCTACCTTATTTATTATCAAACGCTGCAAAGTTACGGAAAAGTTGCGAGAAATGTGTCTTCTGCCTGTTTTTGCTTCCGAAATTTCGGGGAGGAGGCGGAGATGATTCTAAAAAACGCCGTAATTTTGAATTAGAAATATGCAGAATGTATTGTAATCTGGCTTGTATGTGGTGCGATGAGTCTGTGATTTCTTTCAAAATGCTAAGTATGTGCTTTGCTTTGATGCGTCAGACTTTCTTTTTGTCACATGAAAACGTGCAGGATTATTTGACGAAATAGAATGTGAAATGATTGTTCCGGCAAAAATAGTGTAAAACTTGTGGTCAGATATGTCTTTTGCATTCGATCTTCCCCCTTCTTCTTGACATAAGTCAAAAAAACAAGGGAAAAGATGTTTTTTAGCATAAAAGTTCTTGTTGTTTTCCAAAACACCTCTACCTTTGCATCGTAGTTGTGAAACTACTTATATTTTTAGGTATTAGAAAAAAGGTAATAACAAAAGGAAAAGAGTAGTTTTAGTTTATAGAATTAGGTATTAGATTATTTTTTTAAGGTATTAATTAGAAGATTAGTTTTTAGGAAAAAGATTGTTTGATTAGGTATTAGGAAAAAAGTAGTTTTTAGGTAACAAGTAAATTGAGATGCAGAAAAAAGAATCCCATTTATGGGGGATTCTTTAAGGGTGGGGCGGAATTATTCGCTCTTTTTTTATTTTATCCCCCTTTAATTCTGTTTTTTTATGTGTGGGTGTGAACTGACATTCTGAAAAAACAGATATATTTGTGGATTCTATATGCTATAACCAGTTTTTTGCAATAATCTAGGGAGAGTCGTATTCATGTTGATGAATAATGTTGTGTGGACATATGAACGGTAAAGATGATTTTATAGTGGTAGGAGTCAACCAGAAGGACAAGAAGATCTGGAGGGACTTTTATGATCGCTATTATGCTGCTTTGTGCTCTTATGTCAGCAAATTCTTATCCGTATCCGATGCTGTGGAAGATTTGGTGCAAGAAGTTTTTATTTCAGTGTGGGAAGGCAAGCGTATCTTCTCCGATTCCAAAGAACTGACTAATTATCTTTATCGTGCATGCTATAACAATGCATTACTCTATATCCGTAACAATCAGATTCGTGATTCTATACTAAGCTCCCTGCCTTCGGAAGAAGACTTTGAAGACGAGGAAATGATCTATGCGCTGACTGTAAAAGAGGAGGCCATCCGGCAACTCTATTTCTATATTGAAGAACTTCCTGCCGAACAACGCCGTATCATCTTGTTGAGAATTGAAGGTCATTCCTGGGATGAGATTGCATCTAAATTAGGTGTGAGTATCAATACGGTTAAAACTCAAAAGAGCCGCAGCTATAAATTCTTGCGTGAAAAGCTGGGCAATTCAACTTATTCCGTCCTGCTTTCTTTGATTTTTTAAGATACTATCCGGATAATTCTTTCATATTTACTCTCTATTGTTCGAAGATAAGAACCGTAATACAGCAGGTTTAATGCTGCAAGGTGGCGACATTAGTATGTAGCAAAGGCTTGATTAATGTGCTTGCTATATAGCATATTCTTGTTTCATGTACGTGGTTCGTTGAGCTTACGTACGTGATCCCGTCGCTCTATGTGCGTGAACCGATGGGACCACGTACGTGAACTGAAGTTTTGTTACTATGTGAAAATGTTAATTGAGGCTTCGTAACACATTGATGAACGGAAGGCTGACTATTAAATCCGGCATCTTTTATGGGGTTGTATGTGTTATTTGGGGGAGTATATTGTCTTTTGTTGATAGGAGCATCTTTGGGTAAAAGTGACAATAGAAAACTGAATATTTCTTATTGTCACTCTATTATCACCTCTTATTGTCACTTTTTAATTGTTGTATATCAGCCTACTAAGTCTTAAAAGTGATAAGTGACAATAGAAAAGTGTTTTTTGATTCTCCTGAAGAAGTTAAATATTGGATGAATTTAATAGCGGCAACCAAAAAAAACAAATATTTTCTAAGATGTCTAATTGTCGTTCTTTAGTGCTTTTTATTTGCTATGCTGTAGTGACATTATTGTTAAAACACTCTGAATTGCCTGTGTTTAGTGATAAAATGATAGAATTTTCCTCTGTAAAGTCTTCGATAGGAATGCTTCATCTAAAAAATAATCATCTTTTTGTCACCCATTTATAGACGTTATGTATAACTATAGTAAAGCAAAGATAAAAATCTCACTAGAAATAGATAAAATTATGAAAAAGTTAGAAAACACATATCAGGATGCCTCTTTGATAAAAAAGGCTCTTTTGGGAGATGCAAGCGACGAAGAGCAGCTGGTGTTGGAACAACGTTTATCTGAGCACCCGGAACTGAAAACGGTGTATGAGAAATTGCAGGATAGTGAGGAACTGAAAGACTCTTTTAATAAGTATAAAGAATATTCATCGGAAAAGGCTTACGAGCATTTCCTTCAACAAATTCAACAAAAAGAAAATCCGTCTGACGGAAAGATACGTCGTATCCGGACGTGGTGGTATGCTGCTGCGGCTATGGTAGTATTGGCTGTGGGAATTTCTTTTTATGCCGTGAATCATTATCAGGCAATGGAGGACAACAAGGCACGTATTGCACTAATCGAGCCGGGTAGCAAACAGGCAGTGCTGACCTTACCCGATGGGAGCACAATTGATGTACAAAAGAAAGATATAAATGTAATAGTAGATGGCGTCCAAGTAAAATATAATAAAGGGGTGCTATCGTATCGACCGACCGTCACAACACAACAACACGCAGAAAAAAACGTCGATGAAAGTCCGGCCAAGTCAAATGAACTGGTTATACCGCGGGGAGGAGAGAATACTGTCCTTCTTGCTGATGGAACCACCGTTCATTTGAATGCCGGTTCTAAATTGATCTACCCGGCCCGTTTTGTCGGAAAACGCAGAATTGTAACGTTGGAAGGAGAGGCTTATTTTGATGTGAGGAAAGACGAGGAACATCCGTTCGTTGTCCGGACGCGCTTTGGAGAAGTAACGGTGCTCGGTACTGCATTTAATGTCAATGCATACAATGATGCGGACGCATGTTATACCACTCTTGTATATGGAAAAGTAAACTTCTCCACACCTGATCAGAAAATCATTACGTTGGCACCGGGTGAACAGGCTGTTGCTTCTTCCCGTGGAATTGAAAAGCGGGCAGTCGATGTAGATGAATATATCGGTTGGGCAAGAGGTGTGTATGTTTTCAATAACAAGCGACTGGGAGATATCATGAAAACCTTTGAGCGCTGGTATGATGTCCATGTCTATTATGAGGATGCATCTTTATGCGACTTGACATATAGTGGCGACTTACAGCGATATGGCACGATCAACACTTTCCTGGATGCTTTAGAACTAACCGGCGATATCTACTATAGAATAAACGGCAGAAATATATTGATATATAAGAATGAGTAATATTGAGTTTTGATTAAAAATTATGGAGAAAAGAAGAGTCTTTATGTTATGTCTGTTTGCATTGAGCATGATTCTCAGTGCATGGGCACTTCCACCTGATGAGAAGAAAGTGACACTTGATTTGAAGGATGTGCCGATGGAGACATTTTTAAACACGGTAAAACAGAAAGCTGGAATCAACATGCTTTATAACTCGAAGATGTTTAAAGGAGTTGAACCGGTGACTGTAAAAGCTACTAACGAGCCTTGGAGAGAATTGCTGGACCGCGTTCTTTCACCTAAAGGTTTCACTTATGCCACCAAAGATGGTATTGTAGTCATCAAGAAGAAAGATCAGAAAACACGTGTTTTGGAAGGTAGAGTGGTTGATGATATGGGTGGTGAACTGCCGGGAGTTACAGTTTTGATACTCGGAAAAGAGAGAAACATCGGAACCATGACAGATGCAGACGGTGCCTTTTCATTGGGACTCCCTGACGGAGACGCTACGATTCGTCTTTCTTTTGTGGGTATGCAATCTTTGGAAATACATACAGGTAAGTTGAATCTCGATAAAGTTCATACCTTTAAGTTGAAACCGGATTCCAAGCAGCTGGAAGAGGTGGTGGTAACCGGATATGCGAAAATTAGCAAGAATAGCTTTACGGGTACTTCAGTGACGGTTACGGCAGATCAGCTGATGTCGGTTTCCAAAACGAATGTATTGGGAGCTTTGCAAACGTTCGACCCCTCTTTTCGTATTGCAGAGAATAATTTAGCCGGGTCGAATCCGAATAATGTTCCAGAGTTATATATTCGTGGACGTTCAGGCATCGGAACCACTCAGTTGGATGCTCAAAGTCTTTCTAAAACATCATTGAAGAATAATCCTAACCTTCCGACTTTTATAATGGATGGTTTTGAGATCAGTGTGCAGAAATTGTATGATATGGACCCTAGCCGTATTGCAAGTATTACAATTTTGAAAGATGCTGCCGCTACTGCTATGTATGGTTCTCGTGCTGCAAATGGTGTAGTTATTATTACAACAGTTACTCCGAAAGCTGGTAAGGTTAATATTGATTATAATTTTACTGGAACGTTGGAATATCCTGATTTGACTGATTATAATATGATGAATGCGCGGGAAAAGCTTGAAACGGAGGTTGCAGCTGGTTTATTTAAGGCGGATTCAGAACAGGATTTTAATGAACAAAGTCGTTTGGATGCACTTTATAACCAAAAACTGAACAATGTAGTTCGTGGTGTTGATACTTATTGGTTATCCAAACCCCTTCGTACAGTATTCAATCACAAACATAGTTTGTATCTAGATGGCGGTACGGAGGATTTGCGCTGGGGAGCAGACTTTTCTTATAATAGTGGAGAAGGCGTTATGAAAGGTTCTTATCGCGATCGTATGGCTGGTGGGCTGTCTTTATCTTATCGGCTTGGAGCTTTTCAGGTAAGAAACTATTTCTCATATACTTATACTAAATCTCAGGAGTCTCCTTATGGAAGCTTTTCCGACTATACTTCAAAATTGCCATATGATGAATATATGGATGAGAATGGAAGATATTTGGAGACAACTTATCCTTGGACTGGAGGTTCAGGAGAAGTAAATCCTTTGTATGAAGCTACATTGAAGAATTATGATCGTAGTAAGTCTTGGGAATTGATTAATAATACAGAATTGTTGTGGAATATCGACAGTTACTGGTTATTAAAAGGACAATTTAGTGTTACGAAGTCAAATTCGGATGCACGTACTTTTCTTGATCCGCGTTCAAAGAAGAATGATGATTTGTTAGGTTTAAATAATGTGGTTTCAGGACAATTGGATATTGTTACTTCCAATAGTCTAAGTTGGGATGCTACTGCTACTTTATCTTATAATAGAAATATAAAGAAGCACAATCTGAATTTTTTGGTAGGTATTAATGCTACTTCAAGTACTGGTGATAGCTTTGGTATTACTTACAAAGGATTTCCTTCTGGCGAATTGTCTTCTCCAGGCTATGGTAATAAAGTCTCTGGATTGCCTTCAAATTCGGATAGTAAAAGTCGTCTTTTTGGTGCATTAGGGACATTCAATTATTCATTTGATAATATTTATTTGGCGGACGTTTCTGTACGCTTCGACGGAAACTCAGAGTTTGGTGCTGATCAACGTTTTGCACCTTTCTTTTCTGGTGGTCTTGGTTTGAACTTGCATAATTATAAGTTCATGAAACAGTTTGATTGGATGGACCGTCTAAAGATTCGTGGAACTTACGGTATTACTGGTAAGGTTGACTTCTCTCCCTATGAAGCGCAGACTATTTATAAAGTGGTAACAGATAACTGGTTTAAAACAGGTCTAGGAGCTTCATTGATGGCATTGGGAAATAATGGATTGGGTTGGGAAAAGACTCATAACATGGATTTAGGTCTAGATGTTGATATGTTTAAAGGACTACTCCAGATGAATTTTTCATATTATCGTAAGAAAACGGTGGACTTGGTTAATAGTGTTACATTACCTAGTTCTACAGGTTTTACTTCTTATAAAGATAATATCGGTGAGGTGATGAATAAGGGTGTTGAGATTCAATTGAGAAGTAATATATTGAATACTAAGGATTGGTTTGTTGCAGTTTTTGCGAATATGGCTCATAATGAGAATAAAATAACTAAGATCTCAGATAGTCTGAAAGAATACAATAAGCGCGTACAAGAAAAGTATGCGAAATATGATTCAGGAAAAGGAGATTCAAAATATAGTGAGACTTACTTGCAGTATGTAGAAGGTGGTTCGCTGACATCTATTTTTGGTGTTAGATCATTAGGCATCAATCCTGCAGATGGTAAGGAAATTTATCTTCGTCCTGACGGTACAATAACATATGATTGGAATGCGGCTGACCAAGTTGTAGTTGGAAACGAAGAGCCAAAACTCCAGGGTACTTTTGGATTTAACCTTCGTTGGAAGCAATTTTCTCTTTATTCTACCTTTATGTATGAATTTGGTGGACAACGTTATAATTCTACATTGGTAAGTAAAGTTGAGAATGCACATATTCAAAGTAGTAATGTAGACCGTCGTGTATTAACAGGGCGCTGGCAAAAGCCTGGAGATTGTACTCCTTATGGACGTTTGCAGACTGATGGGGTAGTTGCAGTAACTCGTCCTACTAGTCGTTTTATTCAGGATTATAATGTATTGACATTTAACTCTCTTACTTTAGGATATGATTTTAATGCTGAATGGTTGAAGAAAGCACATATCGGTCTGTTACGTGTAGAACTTTCAGGAAATGATTTATTCCGTGTTGCTACTGTACGTGCTGAACGTGGATTGGACTATCCGTATTCACGGTCTTTTGCAGCTTCGGTGAAAATGAGTTTTTAACAGTTTAAAGTAGATGAATAATATGAAGAAATTATATACGATATTACTGTTGGCTACAAGCCTGTTTACTACAAGTTGTAGTGATTGGCTGGATGTAGCACCGAGTAATCAGGTGAATGGGGATAAGCTTTTTGAAGTAGGAGATGGATATCGAAATGCTTTGAATGGAATATATTTGAATTTGGGGACTTCTTCCATGTATGGACGAGCAATGTCATGGGGATTTATGGATGCTATTGCTCAATATTATCAAACAGATAATAATTTTATACCTAAAAATTCAGCTTATTATAAATCGGCTAAGTTTCAATTTGATGATTCGGATGTGAAAACTTTTATTTCCAATATATGGTCTATTGGTTATAATAATATAGCTAATTGTAATAATTTGATTCTCAATGTTAGCAAAGCTAGTCCTTCTGTTTTCAAAGAGGGAGAATTTGAGAAAAATATGATTTGGGGAGAAGCATTGGCACTACGAGCTTTTATACATTTTGATTTACTTCGTTTATTTGCTCCCGCCATATCGAAAGATGATGGAAAGTCTTATATTCCCTATGTAGAGGTATATCCTACCATTATTCCTCCATATGAGAGTAGTAGAGAGATTCTTTCTAAAATAATTAGAGATTTAAAAGCTGCGAAAGAGATGTTAGCTAAATGTGATATAACTGATGAACATAAAATTTGGATGAGCACAAGTTATCGTATGTTGGCATCAAGCATGCTTTCTAACGATATAGCTTCTAGTGATGTATTCTTCGCTTATAGAGGATATCGTATGAATTATTATGCTATAGTAGCGACATTAGCACGTGTATATTATTGGGAAGGAGAATATGAACAGGCTTATAAAGAAGCAAAAGAGGTTGTAGAAGCGACTTATCCATATGGAAGCAAGCCTGAATCCTGTTTTAATTTTGTGGAATATTCAAGTTTAGGTACGAATCTCAAAGACTATAATAGCATTATTATGTGTTTTTTTAATAAAACATTACAAGAAGATTATATACCTTATATAACAAGAGGAAATCAAACACTGTTTATCCTTGACAGTGATAATATCTTTGCTGATAATAAAGAACAGGATCGTCGTTTCCTTCTACAGACAGGTTCTTATAATTCTAATGCATATTCCTTAAAATATGATATTAAGTTGGGACAGGATGGTTCAGATATGGTTCCAGGTATACGCTTGAGTGAGATGTATTATATCATGGGTGAGTACTTTGCTCGTAAAGGTGAATATTCTCAAGCTGGCAAAATGCTGGATGAAGTACGTTATGCGAGAGGAATTCTGACTACTAATATGGAGAACAGTATTGGGTCATTGGAAGGATTTCATACAGAGTTATTGAAGGATATGCGTAAGGAATTTGTAGGAGAAGGACAAATGTTTTTTCAATACAAACGTATGGATAAGAAACCGGTAGATAATGCAATTTTTGTATTTGATAAACCGGATAATGAGGATATTTAATGTGTGATAATCAACGAAAAAGAAAGATGAAAAAAAATATTCTATTTGCTTTAATATCTCTTTGTTTTTGGGGATGTTCGGAAGATGAGATAAAACCCTATCATGGTGGACAATATCTTTATTTTAGCCAATTGAAGGAATTTGGTGATGAGGATTTCGAAGTATCTTTCAATAACTATCCTACTAGTGATGCTATTATTGTGAAGATTGGTCTGGGGCTAGTCGGAAAACCGTTTTCAACAGATACACCTTACGAAGTAAGTGTGGTTGCGGAAGATGAGAGTGAAGATAAGATAAAGAATGCTGATCAGAAAAATTATCATTTGCCTGATAATCCAATGTTTAAAGCTGGATTATCTAATGATACATTGGAGGTTGTGTTGTTAAAAACGGAAGATTTGAAAGAGAATGTGAAGTTGTGTTTGAAAATTCTTCCAAATGAGTATTTCGAAGGATCAATACCGGAATACGAACAAATTAAAATTGTATTTAATAATATTATTAGTAAACCTTTATGGTGGACCAATGATGTCACGAAGTTGTATTTAGGTACATATTCTAGAAAGAAATATGAAGAGTTTGTAAAATGCACTAATATCTCAGATTTTGGAAAACTAAGTACTGCCGAAAAACGGCAATATGCATTGACATTCAAGTATTACATTGCAGTAAACAATGTAATGGATAAAAATGATACAACTGGTGAGGAGTTTCCGATGACTGTACCTATTAACTAATTAGAATAGAAATTGAAATATGAAAATGAAGATATTATTTGTTGTAATGTTCCTTTTGATCATCACGTCTTGTTATGAGGATAAGGGAAATTATGATTATAGAGAAATGAACGATATCGAGATTTCTGTAGAGACTGAAAGTTCTTCGTATGCGTTAGGAGATAAAGTGATATCAAAACCAAAATTAGTTTTCACTTTAGGAAAAGAACCTTCTGATTTATCATATGAATGGACGTTTGATGGACATGTCATAGCTGATACTAGAGACCTGGAGTGGATAGCGGATACAATTGCTAGTACTAAAGAACTTCGGTTGGCTGTGATGGATAATAACACAGGAGTTACCTATTTTGGTTCTACGTACATTTCTGTTTCTTCTGCTTATGCCTCTAACGGCTGGGTAGTACTCTCCGAGAAAGAAGGTATCAGTACTTTAGCTTTTTTGAGAGAACAGACTGAAGAGGGAATATTAAAACCTGTTGTTACACGTGATATTTATCAAATGATTAATGGTGTACCGATGGGAACACAGCCTGTTTCTATGTATCCTCACTGGACAGAACGCTGGGATGGAGAAGATAAAACCAGTTGGCTATGGGTAGCACAGAAGGGTGGCCAAGGAGCTATTGATATATCAGGTAGCAGTTATAAGCAGGAAGGGATATTGTCTCAAATGTTCCTTAGTAAATCATATCCAGAAGGATTTGTTCCGGTAGGTGTTATTGATATGCAGTTTCTTACAATGGCAATTGGTGAAGATGGAATTATTTATACCCGCGTTAAAGATAGCAATTTATTGTTTAACTCTAGTAATTTCCTTGACCGACCATTAACATCAGATGAAGAAGGTAAAATAAAGGTGGATGGTAGCATGATTGCTTATGCTCCTTTTGATGAACATGGAGGTATGGTTCTTTATGATAAAAATTCTTCGCAATATTTGCATATTGCTGATTATAAGAGTTGGCAAGGTTATAACTATTCTGGCAAGGTGCTACCTTTGAAGGTGGAGGAGTATGAGTATGGTCCTTCTGATGCTAGGCTAGATAACATGAAGGATTATTCTGTATACTTTGTAGGTGCTAGTTTGGTTGACTGGGGAGATGTCTCTTATATGTCTATTATTAAAGATAAGGCTGGCAAGTTCTATATACAGAAATTTACGGTAGAAGCTTATGGAGGGGGTAGTTCTGTCACCAAAGTTGGCGCTAGTTTTACATCTCAAAGTGAGATTGAGGGGCTAAGTTCAGTAATTGACGGAACGTCCAAAAACTGTTTTTATCTTTGTCGGAATCAGGATAAAGCTCCTTATCTGTTTATAAGTAAAGGGGAGACTCTCTATTTTTATTATACAGATGGGAATAAGTTATACACATGTGCTCAATTTGATTCTCCTATTGCTTCTATTGATGCCGAATGCTTTAATAATAAATATATTATAGTAGGTTTGGAAAATGGAGATGTCTATATTCTGAAAGGGGATGATGATAATTCGGATTATACTCTTAAGAAATATGTAATCCAACAGAATAAGGTAATTCAGGTGAATGATGCTGAAAATAAATTTGTATTGTTCCATGAAAAAGATTTTGGGCGGATTATTCAGGTTCGTTATAAATGGAAAGAATCTTGGAATGAATCATTTAGTTAAAACTTAAAAACGATAAAACTTTGAAAAAACTGTATTTACTTCTTCTAGTCGTACTATGCGGGGCTATGACTAACCCCGCTGTGGCTAAGAAGAAAAACAAGAAGAAAGCTTCTACCGAAGCGACTACGAAGAAAGAGAAGAAGGAAACCAAGTATGACAAACTGTTTAAAGACAAGAAGGTCACCACAGCTAAAGGTTTCATCACTCTTCATAAGTTGGACAATAAGATCTATTTTGAGTTACCGATTAAGGTGATGAATCGGGATATCCTGCTCGGTTCTACTATTGCTGAAACTACCGATAACCAATTCGGTTGTGTAGGAGAGAAGTCCGGTGATCCGTTCCTGATCCGTTTCGTACAGCGTGATTCTACTATTACGTTGCGTCGCGTGCAGGCAGGGCAGTTTTCTGAGGACCGTGAGATCAAGAAACGGTTGACGAGCAGTACAATGCCGGCTATCGCCGAAACATTCGAAATTAAGGCTTATAACAATGATAGCACAGCAGTCGTATTCGATATGACAGACTACTTGTTGAGCGATCAGAAACTTCTTTCTCCTTTCTCTCCTTATTCAATGATGGAGATGATGGGAGCGGATATCGATAAAGATTTCGAGAAAGAAAGTTCCTTTATCCAAGGAATCAAAGGATTTGAAGATAATATCAGCGTACGTTCTTTGCTGACCTATAAAATCAGTGTAGGGGTGAAAGGAAACTACGCCGTGAAGAAAATGCCGTTTACAGCAGTCATGAACCGTAGTTTCATTCTGTTGCCCGAGCAGCCGATGCGTCCTCGCTATGCTGATCCACGTATCGGTATTTTCGAGCATTCGGTAGTGGAATTTGCTTCCGAAGGACGTGGATTACGCACTCGTCACATTGCTCACAGATGGAATCTGGAGCCATCTGACTCTGCTGCTTATCTTCGTGGTGAACTGGTGGAGCCCAAGAAGCCCATCGTTTTCTATATTGATGATGCGTTCCCTTTGAACTGGAACAAATATATCCACAAAGGAGTTGAAGTATGGCAGAAAGCATTCGAAAAGATTGGTTTCAAGAATGCTATTGTAGCTAAAGACTTCCCGAAAGACGACCCGAATTTTGATCCCGAGAATATTAAGTATTCTTGTATCCGTTACGCACCGTCTACGGTAGCCAATGCGATGGGACCATCCTGGATTGATCCGCGTTCCGGAGAGATTATCAATGCATCTGTGACTGTATTCCACAACATCGTGCAACTCGTTCAGTACTGGCGCTTCTTGCAGACTGCCCCTGCTGATAAAGATGTTCGCGATATCGTATTGCGTGAGGACTTGTTGGGCGATTGCATCGCTTACGTACTTTCTCATGAAGTAGGTCATACATTGTCATTGATGCACAATATGGCCGGTTCTTCCTCTATTCCTGTAGAGTCATTGCGTGATCCGAAGTTTACTCAGGAGTTCGGAACTACTTATTCTATCATGGACTATGCACGTAATAACTATGTAGCGCAACCGGGTGATAAAGAGAAAGGCGTACGTCTGACTCCGCCGGAATTGGGAGCTTATGATTACTATGCTATTGCCTGGCTGTACACCCCGATATTTGAGGCTAAAACAGCTGAAGAAGAAATTCCTATACTGGACAAATGGATCAGCGAAAAGTCAGGAGATGATAAATATCGTTATGGTAAACAACAATTCAAACGCCGCTTTGACCCGAGTTCTGTAGAAGAGGATTTGGGAGACGATCCGGTGAAAGCTTCTGAATACGGACGCCGTAACCTGCAATATCTGCTGAAACATATCAACGACTGGGTAGCAGATAAGGATAAGGATTTTGAGTTCCGTAGTGCGGTTTATGACGAAGTGGTGTATGCTTATGTACGTTATCTGAGTTTCGTATTGGGAGATATCGGTGGTATCTATTTGAATGAACGCTATGACGGTGACCAGCGTCCGAGCTATAAAACGGTATCTAAGCAACAGCAGAAGAAGGCACTGAACTTCCTGTTGAACGAGTTGAAAGACCTTTCCTGGCTGGATGCCCGCGAGACATTGAAAGAGTTCCCGATTCGTACTTCTGTTGCTATGCAGATGGAAGATGCTATTATAGATGGTATTCTGTCCCGTTGTGGTGCAGTAGCTATTTGTTCGGACAAAGCTACATCGTCTCCTTACACTCAGAAAGAATATCTGGCTGATATCGAACGTTTCGTATGGGCTCCTACACGTGCCGGCAGAAATCTGACTGAAACGGAAATGCGCTTGCAGATGAATTACCTGACTAAATTGATTGAAGGTTCGGTAGCCGGAGTTACCAAGAATGCCAGCCGCAGAGGAATTGCAGATATGTATGCTTACATTGAAGTTCCCGAATGGTTGAAATCGGCTTCCCGCGAACGTTTCGGTATTATTTCGGAAGAGTTTATGGGATGTTTCAATAACAAACCTCGTGAAATGCAGGCTGCCCGTCTCGAAGAGATCAGCGGTTTTGATGATGATGTGGATTTGAAAGCACCGATTGAACCGATGGAACACGTTTACTACGGTGAGTTGAAGAAAGTTCGTAGCCTGGTTGCGGCCAATGCTTCTACTGGCTCTGCTGATACCCAGCGCCACTACCGCTTATTGTTGTACAAGATTGATCAGGCATTAAAATGATAGGAAGTATGAGAAATAGATATAGTAAGATACTTTGTTTATTACTTCTTTTTGCCTGTTGCCTGCCACAGGAAGGAAATGCTTTCTGGCCTTTTAAAAAGAAGAAAAAAGAAGATAAGAAGGAAAACCTGACACCTTACCAGAAGTTGTTCAAGAACAAAAAGGTGCAGACAGCACATGGCCTGATGACCATTCACAAAGTGGAAGGAAAGATATATGTGGAATTTCCGATCGATATGTTAGGACGCGAAATGCTGTTTACTTCTTCTATCGAGAATACAAGCGACGGCGGTGAGGGTGCTCCGGGACAGCTGGGCGGTACGGATGTACGTTTCCGCTTTGAGATGATCGACTCTACACTGGTGGCACGTATGCCCTTGCTGAGCAAACCGGTGAATACGAGCGGTGACAGTTATATCGCCCGTGCACTGGACAATTCGCACAATCCGGGTATTTTCAAAAGCTTTAAAGTACTGGCTTGTACACCGGACAGTTCTGCGCTTGTAGTGGATATGAAGGGACTGTTTATGGAAGGATCTGCATTTACCAAGCCTTTCCCTTCTACTTCTGCCAACGGTTATTACGGATTCGTTTCACGTGATCACTCCCTGCAGTCTGATAAGTCGGCCATCCTTGGAGTGTCGGCTACAGAGAATAATATAGCTGTACGTGAAGAACTGTCTTACAAGGTTGACCACACACTGATGGGCGCTTACAGCATGTATAAGGATGTGCCTCTGACAGCTGTGGTCAATAAAATGTTGTGCATCTTGCCGGAGGAACCGATGGCTCCCCGTCTGGCTGATTCGCGCTTGGGAATGACAACGCAGCTGAAAAGTGACTTTGCGGGAGCTACTCAGGAAGTGAAAAGCATACGTTATGCAAAGCGCTGGCGTATCGAACCGTCTGACTCTGCTGCTCATCGTCGTGGAGAATTGGTTCAACCTAAAAAGCAGCTGGTCTTTTATATCGACAGCCTGATGCCTGCAAAATGGAATCCATATATCAAAGCCGGTGCAGAATCATGGAATAAGGCGTTTGAGAAGATAGGATTTAAAGATGTTATCTGTGTGAAGGAGTTTCCGAAGAATGATACATTGTTCAATGCAAACAGTCTTGATTGCATGACCGTACGTTATTCTGCTTCCTGGATGAATTCCGCGCAGACTACGATACACTCTGATTCACGTACAGGTGAGATTCTGAATGCTTCTATCCTGATCAATGCAAACATGATCAGTGTGCAGTATGCTGACCGTGTCGGAGCAACTGTAGCTATCGACCCTCGTGTACGTACTACTGTTTTCCCGGAAGATATACAAGGTGAGTTGATCGAGGCTGCTATCGCTCAGGCGGTAGGTACCGGTCTGGGATTGACTATGAACTGGGGGGCTTCCTGTGCTTATCCGGTAGATTCGTTGCGTTCGGTAGGCTTTACACAGAAGTACGGACTGGCTTCTTCCGTTATGGGAGGAGTAGTGATCAATGATGTGGCTACGGAAGACGATGTACGCAAAGGAGTATGCCTGGTTAATACCAAGCCCGGTCCTTACGACGAACTGGTGATTAAATATTTATATCAGCCTATTTATGCTTCTTCATTGCAGGAAGAGAAAGATACGCTGGACAGCTGGATTCGTGAACATACAGGAGATCCGCATTATGCCTATATCCGCAATCAGTCCCGTTTCGATTCCGATCCCCGTAACAGCCGTGGAAGTTTGGGAGATGATCATTTGAAATCATTCGACTATATGCTTCCCAATGTCCGCAAAGGATTTGAGAACTATTATAACTGGTTTGCCAAGGATGACCGTGATTTCTTAATGCGCAGACGTGTACACTCTGCCCTAAGTGAAAGGCTGAGCGGACGTATTTACGCTGTTCTGAGTTATATTGGGGGTATTTACCTGAATGATATTCGTGAGAAGGATGCGATACCGAGCTACTCAATGGTAGATCGGGAGAAGCAGAAAGCAGCATTGGATAAGGCACTGGAACTGGCGAAGAATTTGGAGTGGGTGGATGATGATGCTCATGCCAAGGAATTCGAGATTGCAGATGAGAAGGCAGATCGTCTTCGTCTGGATATCTTCAATGGAATTTTCGGACGTCTGCCTTATGTCGAAGTTTGTACGGAACGTTTCCCCGATGCGGCTTACACGGCTTCGGAATATCTGGATGACATTTACGGGGTTGTCTGGGAAGGCGTATTGAAACACCGTCCGTTGAAAGACTTTGAAAGAGCTTTGCAGACTGCATTCCTGGAAAGTATCATTTCGACATCGACAGCCACTTCGCCTGTCGGTAGTTTCAAAGCTTCTAAAACTGCATTTGCAGCTTCCGGCAAGCCGGAGATTAATCTGGCTGCTCTGAGAAACGGAGAAAGAGTGGATATGAAGATGCAACTCCTGCAGAATCCGGAAGAGATAGCAGGTTTTTCTTCAGTACCGCCGATCTACACTAATCAGACGAAAATTGCTGCGTATTATTTCGACTTGTTGATGAAGACGAAAGATATGCTCGAAAAAGCTGTATCAGCAGCTCCCGAAGCAGATCGTTCTCATTACGACTTGTTGATCTACCGCATCAAGAAGGCAATAGAAATTGAATAAATCTCTATTACATAAACTCTCTCTTAATTAATTTGTCTCTATGAAAACAATATTGTAAGAGGTATTTTTAAGGATTTCTTCTATGCAATATTGAGCATTTTTCACCTGGGTTTACATTGTCGAATGTAAATCCGGGTGAATCTTTTATAGGCGGATATCTTTTGGAAAGTACCATACAACTAGATTGTCCGAGAGAAAAATATCAGTCTTTCTGTATAGAACATTATTATTTAATTTGTATTTTTGGCGCAAAACTCCCGAAATGACTAACAATGAGATTTCCATAGAACAAATTAATAAGTTGGATGCGGCTGCTTTCCGACTGCTTTATAAGAATTATTATAAAGCATTGGTTTGCTATGCAATAACAATTGTCGGAGATTCAGAATCTGCAGAAGATATTGTCCAGGAGTTATTCTCCACTATTTGGGAGAAGAAGATGCTTTTCCGGTCTCTGGCTTCATTTAGGGCTTATCTGTATAATTCTGTCAGAAATGCTTCCCTGGATTATTTGAAACATAAGGATGTGGAAGGTAGCTATCTTCAGAAGATGCTTGATAGCCACTCCACTACATTTAGGATGGAAGAAGAGGAAGAAGGGTTCTTTAGTGAAGAAGTCTATCGCCAGTTACTTCAGACAATTGATGCTTTGCCAGATCGATGCCGGGAAGTTTTTTTGATGTATATGGAAGGCAAGAAGAACGAGGAGATTGCTACTGCACTCCATGTTTCTCTTGAAACTGTGAAGACTCAAAAGAAGAGAGCAATGTCCTTCCTTAGAATAAGGTTGAAAGCATTGTTCTTTCTCAATTAATAAAAAATTTCTTTCCTTTTAATAGATAATGATTATGTTTATTACTTGCTATTTTTCTAGAATGCTTTTTTTGAAAAAATAATAAAGAAAGTAGTAATAAATGTCCCTCAATTTTCTTTCCTAGTCGTCTTATCTATACCCCTTATTTAAAGGGTGATAATGGCAGTTTAACTTAGAATATTAACGAAGTTATTGTTATACTTTATGGAGAGCTACTGGTAAATGAAGGGTTTTCATATATATTAGTTGGAAAGGAATGAAAAAGGCATATATTTTTGATTGTATTATTAATTATAAAATAAACTATTATGGAAGATGTAAAGAATGCTAATGGTTATCCAGTTAATAAAGCGGTGGAAGAGTTGATGAATGTAGTAACAAGAGGAGGGGAACCAGTATTGATAAAGATACACTCTATTTTGCCAATTGATGCATCGGGTTATTATGCTTCTAATTTTTCTATAAACTTAAAAGGGACAGATGTCATGTGCAGTGCAATTGATATTGGGAACATCAATCCTAGTGGAGAATATAGACTATATATGTATACAGGAAAACCAAATGCTACATATGATAATTATGGATATGATGGATTGATTTCGAGAAGGTATATGTATGCAATTATAGATGCAAGTATGGATCGTGGATCTCTAAGTTTTTGGTTTGTTGTATTAGCAAATTCTATTTCTGGCTTTGAAAAAATAGCTTACAAATAAGTGCGTTGTAAGTATAATAAAGCCATATATTAAAAGCATTATAAACTTTTAATATATGGCTTTATTATCAAATAAATTCTTTATCGCATTGCTAACGCCTTATTCTCCGCCTCTTCCATGATTTCCCTTTCCCCGGGACCTTTGTCATTGATACCGCAGAGATGAAGAATACCATGAATAATAACCCGGTGTAGTTCATCATCATAAGCTGCCCCGAATTGCTCGGCATTGGTGCGTATCGTATCCAGGCTGATAAACAGGTCGCCCGACAGACGATCACCTTCGCAATAATCGAAAGTAATGATATCCGTGTAATAATCGTGTTGCAGATATTGTCGGTTTACCTCCAGAATCTTTTCATCGGAGCAGAAGATATAAGCGATTTCACCGAGTCTTTTTCCATAAGAGGCAGCTACATTCTTTATCCATTCTGTAGTTTCCCGTTTTTTGATATCAGGCATCTTGACGCCTTCGGTTTGATAAGTTACAGCCATAATTGAGTCTATGATTTAAAAGAAAAATAAATAACTGATTAAGATGGCGGCTATAATACCGGAGAAGTCTGCAATCAAGCCGCAGGTGACTGCATTCCGAGTTTTACTGATTCCGACGCTGCCGAAGTAAACGGCAAGGATATAGAAAGTGGTGTCCGAAGCTCCGCGTACTACGCAACTCATTCGGCCTACAAACGAATCCGGTCCCATCTCTTTCATCGTGTCAATCATCAGCCCATTGGCACCGCTGCCGCTGAGAGACTTCATCAGCGCTGTCGGCAATGCTCCCACAAAACTGGTATCCACTCCGCACAGACCGACTACATAACCAATGCCCCCCACAAGGAAATCCATCGCTCCCGAAGTACGGAATACGGCAATGCCTACAAGGAAGGCAACCAAGTACGGAATGATTCGTACGGCTGTCGTGAAGCCTTCTTTGGCACCTTCTACAAAAGAATCATATACGTTAATCTTCTTCCGGACTCCTGTCAGAATAAACAGGATGATCACCCCGAACAGAAGAATATTTGCTATCAGCGTAGAGTAAGTACCCATTTCCTCACGCGAAATATTCAGAAACAGATAAATCAATCCGGAGAAGAAAAGGCAGATAACGCCCATCAATATCAGGATAGGCTTGTTGATCAGATTGATCTTCTGGGCGATACTGACAGCTATGACGCCGACCAGAGTCGAGATAAAAGTACTCAGCAGGATAGGGATAAACACATCCGTAGGTTGGGCAGCCCCCATCTGCGCACGGTATACCATGATACTGATCGGGATAATGATGAGCCCGGAGGTGTTGATTACTAGAAACATGATCATCGGATTGGAAGCCGTATCTTTCTTCGGGTTCAGTTCCTGCAGTTCTTTCATTGCTTTGAGCCCCAATGGGGTGGCAGCATTGTCGAGTCCGAGCATGTTGGCGGACATATTCATAAAGATGGAACCCAATACCGGATGCCCTTTGGGAATGTCCGGAAACAGGCGGCAGAGTACCGGACTCAGAAAGCGGGCGAGTGCATTAATCAGTCCGCTATTCTCGCCGATTTTCATGATACCCAGCCAAAGAGCTAATACTCCGGTCAGTCCCAGAGATATCTCGAAAGCGGTTTTCGAAGAGTCGAAAGTTGAGTTCATGATAGCTGTAAATATCTCCGTGTCTCCCAGAAAAATTACTTTTATCAGGGCGATAACGAAGGCGATGATGAAGAATGCTATCCAGATGTAATTTAGAACCATAGTCGATGATGTGTATATAGATGATGCAAAAGTAGTTATTACGTTTTAAATAAACCTCCTTTCTTATGCTGAAAATAAAGGTAATTCTCTATCTTTGTCTCCTACTTTTCAAGAAGAAAATGGAACAAGAAGATTTTAACATACGCGAACATCAGCTGACTTCAAGGGAGCGGGATTTCGAAAATGCGCTCCGTCCGTTAAGCTTTGAAGACTTTAGCGGGCAGGATAAGGTGGTGGAAAACCTTCGCATCTTTGTGAAGGCGGCACGGTTACGTGGCGAAGCGCTCGACCACGTTCTGCTGCACGGACCTCCCGGATTGGGTAAAACAACGCTTTCAAATATTATAGCTAACGAATTGGGAGTAGGCTTTAAAGTAACCTCCGGTCCGGTGCTCGACAAACCGGGCGATCTGGCAGGAGTTTTGACCAGCCTCGAACCGAACGATGTGCTCTTTATCGATGAAATTCACCGTTTATCGCCGGTGGTAGAAGAATATCTCTATTCGGCCATGGAAGATTACCGGATAGATATCATGATTGATAAGGGACCTTCGGCACGTAGCATTCAGATTGACCTGAATCCGTTTACGCTGGTCGGTGCAACTACCCGTAGCGGATTGCTGACGGCTCCACTTCGTGCCCGTTTTGGTATTAATCTGCATTTAGAGTACTATGACGATGATATTCTGAGTAATATCATCCGACGTTCAGCATCCATACTGGACGTGCCTTGTTCGGTGCGGGCGGCATCGGAGATTGCATCCCGAAGTCGTGGTACGCCCCGTATTGCCAATGCTTTGCTTCGTCGCGTACGCGATTTTGCGCAGGTGAAAGGTTCCGGCTCTATCGATACGGAAATAGCTCAGTTTGCACTGGAAGCGTTGAATATCGACAGGTATGGTTTGGATGAGATAGACAACAAGATACTTTGCACCATCATAGACAAGTTTAAAGGCGGTCCTGTCGGTTTGACAACCATTGCTACCGCTTTGGGCGAAGATGCGGGCACTATTGAGGAAGTGTATGAACCTTTCCTGATCAAAGAAGGTTTTATGAAACGGACTCCTCGTGGACGTGAAGTGACGGAGCTTGCCTATAAGCATTTGGGAAGGAGCCTCTATAGCAGTCAGAAAACCTTGTTTAATGACTGATAGTTTGATCTGGCGGCTGTCGGTATGGAGAGTGTTGGCGACAATTAAAAGCAGGCTTTTTGAGGAACGTTTAAACAGATAACTGATTTTATTGAATGATTGGAGTATGAAGCAGTGGAGTATCTTACTTGTATTTCTCTCTTTGAGTCTGTCATTATCAGCTCAACAAGGTTATGAGAAGGACGTATTTGTCTCTTCCACAGGAGATTCTTTGCCTTATCGGATGATTCGTCCCGAGCCAATGAAGGCGGGGAAGAAATATCCGCTGGTCCTGTTCCTGCATGGAGCCGGTGAGCGTGGAAATGACAATGAAAGACAACTGACGCATGGCGGACAGATGTTTCTGAATCCTGTCAACAGAGAGAAGTATCCGGCTTTCGTACTTGTTCCTCAATGTCCGGCAGGTAGCTACTGGGCTTATACGGAACGTCCGAAATCACTGTTTCCGGCAGATATGCCTGCAGGACAGGAGATGAGTTCTCTTACCCGGACTCTCAAACAATTGTTGGACACTTATCTGGTCATGCCCGAAGTCGATAAAAAACGGATATATATTGTCGGATTGTCAATGGGAGCGATGGGGACGTATGATTTGGTGGTCCGTTATCCGGAGATTTTTGCGGCTGCCGTTCCCATTTGCGGATCGGTGAATCCGGACCGTTTGCCGGCTGCCAAAGAAGTGAAGTTCCGTATATTTCATGGGGATGCCGATGATGTGGTAACAGTTGAAGGGTCGCGTGAAGCGTACAAAGCACTGAAAGCTGCCGGAGCAAAGGTGGAATATATCGAATTCCCCGGTTGCAATCATGGCAGCTGGAATCCTGCATTCAATTATCCGGGCTTCATGGAGTGGCTGTTCAAACAAAAGAAATAATATTATTCATTGATAATAAAGAGATCTAAATAAACATGGCAGAATTAAAGTCATTGGCAAAGGACACTGCGATTTATGGTGCCAGCAGTATTATTGGTAAGTTTCTGAATTATTTTCTGGTACCGATTTATACTTTTTCGCTTCCTGCTGCTTCCGGAGGATACGGAGTGATCACCAAGATGTATGCTATTGTGGCGTTATTGCTTGTGGTGCTTACCTTCGGAATGGAAACCGGCTTTTTCCGTTTTGCCAATAAAGGAGATGACGATCCGAAGAAAGTATATTCTGTTTCGTTATTGATGGTCGGGGGCGTATCGCTCATATTCTTGCTGTTGTGTCTGGTCTTCCTCAATCCTATTGCGGGATTAATGGGTTATGGTGAACATCCATGGTATTTGGGTATGATGCTGATTGTATTGGCTATGGATGCCATTCAGGCTATTCCGTTTGCTTATCTTCGTTATAAGAAACGCCCTATCAAGTTTGCCGGACTGAAACTCTTATTCATATTTGTCAGTATCCTGCTGAATATCCTCTATTTTGTGGTCATGAAAGGTGATGATGTGGGAGTGGCTTTTCTTATTAATCTGATCTGTTCTTTTGTTGTAATGCTCGGACTGATACCTGAGTTCCGTGAATTCCGCTATTGTCCTGACCGTTTATTGATGAAGCGGATGTTATATTATTCATTTCCTATTCTGATATTGGGGGTGGCAGGCATTGTGAATCAGGTCGGGGATAAGATTATTTTCCCTTTTGTATACCCTGATAAGGTGGAAGCGGATGTACAGTTAGGTATTTACAGTGCGGCTACTAAGATAGCGATGATTATGGCAATGATCACGCAGGCTTTCCGTTTTGCTTATGAACCTTTTGTCTTTGGTAAAAGTAAGGATAAGGATAACAAGCAAATCTATGCGCAGGCAATGAAGTTTTTCATTATCTTTACGCTGCTGGCTTTTCTGGCAGTAATGTTTTATCTGGATATTCTGCGTTATATCATTGCCAAGGATTATTGGGAAGGACTTAGGGTAGTCCCCATCGTGATGATTGCAGAGATGTTTATGGGAATCTATTTTAATCTTTCTTTTTGGTATAAACTGACGGATGACACGAAATGGGGAGCTTATTTTTCGATAATAGCCTGTCTGATTGTTGTTCTGATGAATATCTTCCTGATTCCTGTATATGGGTATGTAGCTTGCGCATGGGCAGGTTTTACCGGCTATGCCATCGCTATGTTACTATCTTATTTGGTAGGTCAGAAGAAGTATCCTATTGCTTATGATTTGCGTGGAATAGGTTGTTATGTAGGATTAGCCATTATTCTGTATCTGATTGGTGAATGGATGCCGATTCATAACACAGTTTTGCTTCTGGCCTTACGTACAGTGCTTCTGTTGCTGTTTGTTGCCTATATTATCAAACGGGATTTGCCATTGCAGCAGATTCCTGTTATTAACCGAATTATAAAAAAGAAGAAATGACTATGAAGACAGATGAACGTAATAAGTTTGCTATCAAGTCGTTCTTAGGTGAATACCTGGACTTGAAAAAGGATAAAGACAACGAACTGGAAACAGTAGATTCTATCCGTAAAGGAGTGGAATTCAAAGGAGCCAATTTGTGGATTCTTATTTTTGCCATCTTCATGGCGTCACTTGGATTGAATGTCAACTCTACAGCGGTTATTATCGGTGCCATGTTGATTTCTCCATTAATGGGACCTATCATGGGCGTCGGTTTATCTGTCGGTCTGAATGACTTTGAACTGATGAAACGTTCGTTGAAGAGCTTTCTGATAACGACTGCTTTCAGTGTGACAACGGCCACTATATTTTTTCTTTTTACTCCTATTGCAGAAGCGCAATCAGAATTGCTGGCACGAACTTCACCAACGATTTATGACGTATTCATCGCACTCTTCGGTGGTTTGGCAGGCGTTGTCGCTCTTTCTACCAAGGAGAAAGGAAATGTGATTCCGGGAGTTGCCATTGCTACGGCGTTGATGCCTCCGCTTTGTACGGCAGGCTATGGATTGGCTTCGGGCAATCTGGTTTACTTTTTGGGTGCTTTCTATCTCTATTTCATCAACTCCGTATTTATCAGTCTGGCTACTTTTATCGGTGTGCGGGTGATGCATTTTCAACGTAAGGAATTTGTTGATAAGGCACGTGAGAAGATGGTGCGTAAATATATCATTCTGATTGTTGTACTAACGATGTGTCCGGCTGTTTATCTGACATTTGGTATTATTAAAAGTACTTTTTACGAGACAGCAGCCAACCGGTTTATCAACGAGCAGCTGAACTTTGAAAATACGCAGGTACTTGATAAGAAGATCAGCTATGAACATAAAGATATCCGTGTGGTTCTGATTGGTCCTGAAGTGCCGGATGCTTCTATCTCCATTGCTCGTAGCAAACTGAAAGAATATAAGTTGGAAGAAACAAAGCTGACAGTGCTGCAAGGAATGAATAATGAGGCGGTGGACGTTTCCTCCATTCGTGCTATGGTGATGGAAGACTTTTATAAAAACAGTGAACAACGCTTGCAGGAACAGCAGAAAAAGATCACCCGACTGGAAGAAAATCTTGCTCAATATAAAGAGTACGATACGATGGGACGTACATTAGTGCCTGAGTTGAAGGTACTTTATCCTTCTATCACTTCGCTTTCAATTGCTCACTCGCTGGAAACACGGGTAGACTCGATGAAGACGGATACAGTGACGCTGGCTGTTTTGAAATTTGGCAAACACCCGTCAGTTGCCGAGAAGGAGAAAATCAGTGCATGGCTGAAAGCACGGGTGGGAGCGAAGAAGTTGAGGCTCATTACCGAATAATGAGTCCGGATTGAACATATAAATCTAAAAATAATAGCATGAAACTCAGACTAACCGCAATGATTCTCCTCTCTTTTTGTCTGTCGCAGGCATTTGCTGACGAGGGAATGTGGCTATTGGGGAACCTTCGCAAGAACAAACAGGCAGAACGGGTGATGAAGGAACTCGGTTTGCAGATGCCTGTAAGCAAATTATATAATCCGAAGAAACCGGCTTTGGCAAATGCTGTTGTCAGCTTCGGAGGATTCTGTTCGGGAGTGGTGGTTTCCGAAGATGGTCTGGTATTTACCAATCATCACTGTGGTTTCAGCAGTATCCAGCAGCATTCTTCCGTAGAACATGATTATCTGAAAGATGGTTTTGTTGCCCGTAACCTGGGTGAAGAACTGCCGAATCCCGAATTATATGTCCGCTTCCTCCTTCGTACGGAGGATGTGACCAAGCGCGTACTTTCGGCTGCCAAGCATGTTCGCACAGAAAGTGAGCGTCGGGTAGTTGTTGACTCTATCATGAATGTAATTGGCATGGAGGTATCGGAAAAGGATTCTACGTTGACGGGAATTGTCGATGCTTATTATGCCGGAAATGAGTTCTGGCTTTCTGTCTATCGTGATTATAACGATGTCCGGCTGGTTTTTGCTCCTCCTTCTTCTGTCGGTAAGTTCGGATGGGATACGGATAACTGGATGTGGCCTCGCCATACAGGTGATTTCAGTGTTTTTCGTATTTATGCCAACAAACAGAATGGCCCGGCGGATTATTCACCTGAAAATGTCCCTTATCGCCCTGAATACGTGGCTCCTATTTCGCTGGACGGATACAAGGAAGGCTCTTTTTGTATGACTTTGGGTTATCCGGGCAGTACGGAGCGTTATCTCTCTTCTTATGGTATCGAAGAAATGATGAACGGAATTAACCGGGCAATGATTGATGTACGTGGGGTAAAGCAGGCTATCTGGAAACGGGAGATGGACCGTCGTCCCGATATTCGTATTAAATACGCTTCTAAGTACGATGAAAGCTCCAATTACTGGAAGAACAGTATCGGAACTAATAAAGCTATCCAGCATTTGAAAGTCTTGGAAAAGAAGCGTGCCGCGGAAGCTGCACTTCGTGAATGGATTCAGGCTAATCCGGAGGAAAGAGAGAAACTGATTCGCTTGTTTTCGTCTCTGGAGCTGAATTATAATAATCGCAGTGAAACTAACCATGCATTGGCTTACTTCGGTGAGTCGTTTATCAACGGTCCCGAGCTTGTACAGCTTGCACTGGAAATTCTGAACTTTGATTTTGAAGCCGAAGAGAAGCAGGTGGTTACCCGAATGAAAAAGTTATTGGAGAAATACGATAATCTTGATTTAAATATTGATAAGGAAGTATTTGCCGCTATGTTGAAGGAATATCAGACGAAAGTCGACAAGAAATATCTTCCGGCGATGTATGCCCAGATAGACACCTTGTATAATGGTAATATTCAAGCTTATGTGGATTCTTTGTATGCAACGTCTCATATTACTTCTCCAAGGGGGCTTAAACGTTTCCTGGAACGGGATACGACTTATAATCTGATTGAAGATCCTGCTATTTCTCTCAGCCTTGATCTGATAGTGAAATATTATGAAATGAATCAGAGCATTTCAGAGGCTTCCGAACAAATAGAGCAGGATGAGCGCTTGTTCAATGCAGCTATGCGTCGCATGTATGCAGATCGTAATTTCTATCCCGATGCTAACTCTACGATGCGTCTTAGCTTCGGAACTATTTGTGGTTATTCTCCTTTCGATGGAGCTGTTTATGACTATTTTACGACTGCAAAAGGAATTTTTGAGAAGGTGAAAGAACATGACGGGGATATTGATTTTGCTGTTCAGCCGGAGCTTTTAAATATACTTTCCTCCGGTGACTTCGGCAGATATGCCAATGAAGAAGGAGATATGAGTGTTTGTTTTATCTCGAACAATGACATTACGGGAGGAAACTCCGGGAGTGCCATGTTCAATGCAAAGGGAGAACTTCTTGGATTGGCTTTCGACGGCAATTGGGAAGCAATGAGCAGCGATATTGTCTTTGAACCCGAATTACAACGTTGTATCGGGGTGGATATCCGCTACGTACTTTTTATCATGGAAAAGTACGGAAAGGCTGCTAACCTGATTGAAGAACTGAAGATAAACCGATGAAAAGGCTGATTTTATCGTTTTAATATAATAACCATTACCGCAGCAATAATCAGTGCGATACCTACACCGATACTGGTGGTAAAAGCTTCTCCGAAAAGGAAGATACCTACACATACGGCAGTTACCGGCTCCATAGCTCCCAGCACAGAGGCGAGTGTGGAGCCGATGCTTTTTACGGCTCTCACCAGTGCAAGGTTGGAGACAACCGTAGGGATAAGTGCCAGTAATATCAGGTTGCCGGCAGTATGCCATTCGCTGATAGGTTGCAGTTGGCTGACTGTTCCTATTCCGATGAAAAGGAGGATACCCCCGAAGAGGAATACATAGAAAGTAAGCAGTAATCCCTTCATTCGTCCTATCTTTAGCTGACTCATTGTGACAAGATAGAGTGCATAACCAAGTGCTGACAGCAGGACAATGAAAAGACCGGAAAACGAGATACTTCCAGTTTCCGTATTTCCGCCGGACAAGAAGTAGACGCCGGTTATGGCAGATACGATGGCAGCCATTCTCCAACCGGACTTTTTTTCTTTAAAGAAAAGCATCATGATTAAAGTAGTGAGCACCGGATACATAAAATGAATCGTAGTAGCAACTCCGCTTGCCATGAACTTATATCCCCAGAATAAAAAGACGGCAGACATCAGATAAAGGAGAGCGAGAAGGAGCAGTGAAGGTATATCCCGTCGGCTGATCCGGAAAGATTGACCGTCAATCAGCAGAATTCCACCCAATGCCATACATGCAAACATGAAACGATAGAAAAGTATCGATTCGAAATGCATACCCGCCTGCATGGCAGGGATGGTAAAAAGGGGAATAAGCCCAAAAGAGGCTGATGAAAGCAGCCCATACAGGAAACCATTAACTTTATTCATAGTCAAGTATATATTCGGAGTGCAAAGATACAGTTTTTTGAGCTATTTACCGAAGAATGTCGGTTAACGTCGTATATGGGTATAATAATGTCACGAATAAATGAGGAATAATCATTGAAACGCACTATTTTTGTAAGCGAAAGTTGACAGAACTATTATTACGAGAAAACATGGAATTACCTAATAACTAACTAATCCTATTTATGAGAAGAAAAATCATGCCCGGTGTAATGGCGGCATTTCTGTTTGTGCCATTATCCGCTTTTACTCAAACGACAGAACAACCCGAATGGTGCAATGAGTATGTATCGGGAGTAAACAAGGAACAAGCCTGCCAGATAGCTATTCCTTTTGCTGATGAACAGCAGGCAATGAATTTGGCGATTGAAGAATCCACTTATTACAAAACGTTGAACGGTACATGGAAGTTCCATTGGGTACCCGATCCGAAAGACCGGCCCCAGGATTTCTGCAAACCCGAATATGATGTAAGCCAGTGGGATGATATCAAGGTTCCTGCCACGTGGCAGATTGAGGCGGTACGTCACCACAAGAACTGGGACAAACCATTGTATTGCAATGTTATTTATCCTTTCTGCGAATGGGATTGGAAAAAGATACAGTGGCCGAATGTGATTCAGCCACGTCCCTCCAATTATACCTTTGCAACAATGCCTAATCCTGTAGGAAGTTATCGCCGGGAGTTTACCATCCCCGAATCGTGGAAGGGGCGCGACGTCTTTATTCGTTTCAACGGAGTGGAGGCTGGATTCTATATCTGGCTAAACGGCAAGAAGGTAGGTTACTCGGAAGATAGTTACCTGCCTGCTGAGTTCAACCTGACTCCCTATTTGCAAGCGGGGAAGAACGTACTTGCAGTTGAGGTCTATCGTTTCACGGACGGCAGTTTCCTGGAGTGTCAGGACTTCTGGCGGTTCAGTGGTATATTCAGGGATGTTTTTCTGTGGTCGGCTCCCAAAACGCAGATCAGAGATTTCTTCTTTCGTACGGACTTGGATGGAGAGTATAAAAATGCATCTGTTTCTTTGGACGTAGAAGTTACGGGAAAGAAGAGTAACTGTGAGATACAGGCAAGGTTGACAGACCTGGAAGGTAATGAAGTCGGTACACAAAGCATGCGTGCCCAGATGGGTGCGAATAATCTCCAGTTTGAAGTGATGAATCCTTTGAAATGGACAGCAGAGACTCCTGATCTTTATAATCTGACTGTTGTATTGAAACAGAAAGGGAAAACTGTAGATATTCGTAGCGTAAAGGTTGGTTTTCGTAAGATTGAGCTTGCCAAAGATGGCAGAATGCTGGTTAACGGAAAATCTACTTTATTTAAAGGGGTAGACAGACACGATCACAGCTCGCTGAATGGACGTACGGTATCCAAGGAAGAAATGGAAAAAGATGTGCAACTGATGAAGTTGCTGAACATAAATGCTGTACGTACTTCTCACTATCCTAATAATCCTTATTTCTATGATTTATGTGATAGATACGGTATCTATGTGCTTTCTGAGGCCAACGTGGAATGTCACGGACTGATGGCGTTATCCAACGAGCCTTCGTGGGTGAAAGCATTTACGGAACGTAGCGAGAATATGGTAAGACGTTATAAAAATCATCCTTCTATTGTAATGTGGTCATTGGGAAATGAGTCTGGTAATGGCATTAACTTTAAGTCAGCAGCAGAGGCTGTTAAGAAACTCGACAATACCCGTCCTACTCATTATGAAGGAAATAGCTCTTATTGTGATGTAACCAGCTCTATGTATCCCGATGTGCAGTGGTTGGAGAGTGTAGGTAAGGAACGGTTGCAGAAATCGCAGAATGGAGAAACTGTGAAACCTCATGTAGTCTGTGAGTATGCCCATGCAATGGGAAATGCAATTGGAAACTTTAAGGAATATTGGGAGACTTATGAACGTTATCCGGCACTTGTCGGCGGTTTTATCTGGGATTGGGTAGATCAAAGTATTAAGATGCCTACTCCGGACGGTTCCGATTATTATATGGCCTTCGGAGGAGATTTCGGCGATACTCCGAATGACGGCAACTTCTGCACGAATGGTGTTATATTCTCCGACCGTACGTATTCTGCCAAGGCTTATGAAGTAAAGAAAATGCATCAGCCTGTATGGGTTGAGGCTATGGGAAGTGGAAAATATAAGCTGACTAATAAAAGATTCCATGCAGGGCTGGATGACCTCTATGGAAGATATGAGATTGAAGAGGACGGAAGAGTCGTGTTCTCGGGCAATTTGGAAGAATTGTCACTGGATGCGCAAAGCAGTAAGGTTATTACTATAGATGATAGCCGGATAAAGAGACTTCCCGGAGCCGAATACTTCATTAAGTTCAGCTTCTGCCAGAAGCAAGATACTGAATGGGCAGAGGCAGGGTATGAAGTAGCATCGGAACAATTTAAGCTCTCTGATAGTGCGAAGCCAATTTTTAAATCAGAAAAAGGCAGTATTGAACTGGTGGAAACCAGTGACGCATATCTGGTAAAAGGATTACAGTTTGAAGCAACCTTCTCAAAGCAGGAAGGTACTATTTCTGCTTATACATTGAACGAAGTGCCGATGATAAGCAAGGGACTGGAATTGAACGTTTTCCGTGCTCCTACCGACAATGACAAACAAGTGGACGGAGACTGGTTCCAAAATGGACTGAATCGTATGCTTCTTGAAGCCGGACACTGGGAGGTGCATAAAGAAGACGGTAAAGTGAGATTGCAGATAGAAAATCTGTATCGGGGACAATCAGGTTTCGATTATCGGACGAATATAGAATATACAGTTGGTGCAGATGGCTCTATCATGGTGAATAGTACCATAATTCCCGGAACAAAGGGAGCGGTTATCCCTCGTGTGGGGTATCGCATGGAAATGCCGGAAGGATTTGAACGGATGCGCTGGTATGGACGTGGTCCATGGGAGAATTATGTAGATCGTAAAGATGCTACGTATGTAGGCGTCTATGATGATTTGGTGTCTAATCAGTGGGTGAATTATGTGAGAGCTCAGGAGATGGGCAATCATGAAGATGTACGTTGGATTTCAATAACCAACCCCGATGGTATAGGCTTTGTTTTTGTTGCAGGAGATAAGATGTCTGCCTCAGCATTGCATGCTAGGGCACAGGATATGGTTGATCCTGCTAATCGTCGTAGATTGCTTCATAAATATGAAGTGCCGATGCGAAAAGAAACTGTTCTTTGTTTGGATGCACAGGTGCGCCCACTTGGTAATGCAAGCTGTGGACCTGGTCCGATGCAAAAGTATGAACTTCGTTCACAGCCTACTGTTTTCAGCTTTATCATGCTGCCTTTGGAGAGAAGTTATTCAAAAGAGGAACTTGTAAAGAAAGCACGGGTACAGATGCCTGTATGTATGCCTGTACTGATAGAAAGAGATAACAACGGCTACCTGAATTTGCAGACTAGTACCCCGGGAGCGACTATTCATTATAGCTTGAATGGCGGAGAAGATAAAATATATGACGGGCCATTTGAATTAATTTCTGGTGGTAACGTAGAAGCATATGCTATTTCAGAACAATTGGCGAAAAGCGTAAAGTCTTCTGCTAAGTTACCGATCTATGTAGATCGTTCTACCTGGAAGATTGTTTCAGTTAGTAGTGAGAATGGAGGTGAAGAAGCCCGGAATGCAATCGACGGAGACTTGAATACGATCTGGCACAGCCGTTGGAACGATCCGGTGGCAAAACATCCGCATGAGATAGTAGTGGATATGTCTTCTTTGCTTGAAATAGATAAGTTTATCTATCAGCCGCGTAATTCTGAAAATGGACGCATCAAGGATTATGAACTTTATTTTAGCCAGGATGGAAAGAACTGGGGGAATAAGATGAAAGGTAGCTTTGAAAATTCGGCTTCTGCACAGTTCGTTACATTGGAAAAGCCTATTGTAACCCGCTATTTCAAACTGATAGCTTTGTCTGAGATTTATGGCAGAGATTGGGCTTCGGCTGCTGAACTTAATGTAAACGCCATACGGAATTTGTCAGGTGTGTCCGGAGGCAGACAAAAAGTGGTGTATGTAGACAGTGATGCAGACGGAAGTATGAAATTGGCTGCTGATGGTGATATGAATACATATTGGCATACGGTACATAATCAGTTCTATCTGGCACCTTATCCTCATGAAATACAAATAGGCTTAACCAAAGAAACGGTAGTAAAGGGAATCAAATATACTCCCCGACAGGATGCTGCCGAAGGTCGGATAGCTAAATATGAAGTGTATGTCAGTCGTGATGGAAAAGAGTGGGGAAAGGCAGTAACCTCCGGTACGTTCGCTGATTCCAAAGAAGTGCAGACGATTGAATTTACTCCGTGCAAGGCACGCTATGTGAAACTTCAGGCTTTGTCTTCCGTCGTGAAGGATGGTAAAATGGCTGCTGTAGCAGAGTTGGAGGTACTTTTAGATGAATAGGAGCTTGTAAGGTTTTCAATAAAAAGGACTGTCCCAACTACAAGAGTGGGGCAGTTTCTCTTTGAAAATAAGCATTGATCCTATAAAAGAGTAAATATAGGAGGTGCTTTTTTGATGGTTGTGAAAATAAATAATCTACTCATCAACATTCTTTTTAAAGTTGATGAGTAGATTATTTATTTTAAACGAATTAGTTGAATTATCGTTTTTCGGACATAGATGGAGGGAGTTCTCCTTCTTTTGACCATTTTGAAGGTTTAGGTCCCATTACAAATTCTAATATACCTCCTTCACATATGTCTTTATGACGGAACCAGTTTTTGTTAAGTGGTTTGCCATTTAAGGTAGCTGATTGAATGTAGATGTTTTTATCGTTATTCTTTTTTGCTATAACCTTCAAGGTTTTACCATTTTCAAGATGTATAGTAACTGTATTAAACACAGGGCTTGAGATAAGATATGTATCCTGTCCTGCATTAGGGTAGAATCCTATAGAATGGAAAATATACCAGGCAGACATAGAACCGGAATCATCGTTACCCGGGATACCGTCACGTGTTGTTTTATATCTATTTTTTAAAATATACCGTACAATCTCGGCTGTTTTGTCTTGTCTGTTTACATAATTGTATAATGACGGAATTAAGAAACCTGGTTCATTGGCTATTTGAAATAATCCTATATGATAACGTTGATCCCATATCTTGTGAGTAAAAAAGGTATCTAGTCTCTGCGTAAAAATATCTTCTCCACCGCATTTTTGGATTAAACTTTTCATATCATGTGGTACATAGAATGACAACTCAAAAGAGAAGGTCTCATAAGTAGGCTCTCCCCAATTACCGCCTTTCAAGGTGCTGAAATGCTCTTTATCCCAGTACTTACCTTCTTCGTTTCTTGGCCATGCAAAGCCCGAAAATCCCAAACTTGTTATCTTATCATTCCATGTATTTTGCCAGTTAGATGCATTTTTATAGTATTTGTTGGCAATATCTTGTTTCCCTAAACGATCGGCTACTGTAGCAATAGCGAAATCACAATTAGAGTATTCAAAAGTACGTGTCAAGCATCTTTCATAAGCTGATGAAACATAACCTAATGAATTATAGTCTGCTAAACCTCCACGGCCTTCTTTTCTTTCATTTCCTCCAGGAGCTACTTCTGCATTCTTCAACATAGCTTGTAAGCCTGCTTCATAATCAATTCCTTGCAGATTCTTTACCATTGCATCGGCAATCAGAATATCACAATTACTTCCTCCTTGAACCCGGCCATTATCATTTCCACTACGTGCATCAGGCATGTATCCTTCATTGCGATAAATGTCAATGAGTGAACGTATCATGTTCGACTGGACGGAAGGGGTAAGCAAAGTAAATAATGGATGGGTAGCACGGAATGTATCCCAAATGGCATAGAAATCATCAAAGTTCGGTTCTGTTGATATCCATTTCGGATTTTCTCCGGTTTTGTCTACTGGCTGAAGATAACAATGATATAAAGCTGTATATAGTTTAATTTTGTCTTCTTCATTTCCTGCGACTTCAATTTTATCTAAGATATTATTCCATTCAGACACAGCTTGAGTATGTACTTTGTTGAAGTCCCAGGTTGTTATCTGCTTCAGATTTTCTTTAGCTTTGCCGCAACTGATATAGGAGATGCCGACACGTACGTTTATTTTTTGGTTTTCAGAAGTCGAATAACTCAAATAAGCACCTGTTTTTTCGCCTGAATCGAATTGTTCGTTAGTATTCGGCATTAAAGTATTTCCCTTCCATGTACCGAAGCTTTCTGCTGGTGTATCTGTTTCTGCATAGAAATAGACTGTATAGGCTTCTCCTTCATTCCAGCCTCCGCGTACACGGGTATATCCTTCTATTGTTGAGTTGGAAAGTATGCGTACTTCCGAACCTACAATCGTTTGAGTTTCGCATACTTGTAGGGCTAGGCAACTACCTAAATCAAAAAGAATTTTGGAGTCTTTGCCGGAAGGGAAAGTATATTCATGAAAACCTGTTTTGCTTAATGCTGTCAGTCGGGCTGCGGTGTGGTAGCGCGGCAACTCAACTTTGTATTCGCCTAAAACGATTTTTTCGTTGGCACGGGGGGAAGAATAGTCTTCCAGATGTATATCTCCGGTCAGAGGTAGCATCAATACATTGCCATATTTGCATCCTCCGCCTGTTCCGCTTACATGGGTATGGCTGAAACCGTGTATATTGCCGTCGGGATTCCATCCGGCATTCCAATCTTTATTGCCACAATCGGGACCTAATTTTACCATTCCAAATGGAGTACATACTCCCGGAAAGACATTGCCACCTCCGTCTACGCCAATGAAAGGATCTACATAGCGAGCGTTGCCTGTCACGATTTGGGCTCCGGCACTTGTTACTGCCATCCATGCAGCAATACAAATTAAAAATTTTGTTTTTAACATATCTTTTCGCTTTTGATTATACTCAAATTATAATAAGTCAGCCTGGTCTTTGCCAGACTCCCAAGTAGCCAAAAGGGCATATAACTCAACGAGTGCTCCTTGTTTCAGAATCTGCCATTTGTTCATCGAAACGGCTCCGCTTAAGTCCTCGTCATTGATTAAACCACTGATGTGATGTGCCTTGCCAAACCATGCGTGTAACATTGTGTTGCGCACGTCTTCCAGATATGAAGGATTCTTATCAATAGAATAGAGTTCAAAGAATCCGCGACACATGACAGTGTTGAACCAAGCATCTCCTGGTGCCAGAATATTAAAGTCACGTTGCAGAACTTCTGAATGATAGGAAGTGAACCACTTTTTGTGACAGGCTTCCGCAATTTGATGTGCTGCTGCCAAATACGACTCATTCTTGGTTATTTTATAAAGAAGACAGGCTAATTGCAATGGTTGTCCCGAATTATAAGAATATTTATTCGTCTCCATACGTCCTGGTTGGGTGGGATCTTCTGTATCAGGAGAAACATTGTCGTAATACAGATGGTCGCTAGGGTCCTGCATATAGGTTTGCAGCCAGTTGAAGCATTCAATAGCTTTATCCAGATATTTCTGCTCATGGGTTAGTTGGTATAGTTTACAACTCAGTACACCCGTTGGGGCGGTGGAACAAGTATGTTTTGACTTGCTTGGTTCATTCAGTTCTTTCCAATGAACTCCGCCGCCACAGGTATTGTCCCATCCATACTGTGACAGATAGTTCCAAACGGCTTTAGCTTGATTTAAATAGCGTATATTTTTAGATATGGCATACCATTTTGCCATATCTAGTCCTATCCATACATTATCATCATAAAAACGGTCATTTCCTGAATCTGGATATACACTATATGCAGTGCGCCCATGATCTGTTACCCAAAAATGCTGGATTCCGTTGAACATATCATCTTCTAAAGAACGATAATATTCTTCCTGTTCCGTGTCTACGGATGCTTCTCTCAAGGCAACAAATGCGGATAATCCTCCCCCTTGCCCCCATACGACTGCATCTCCGTCCCAATATCCTTGTTCTTTGGGATAATATGTTTGCCAGCATGTTCTGGGTCCTTTATGGTAATAGTATTTTATGACATATGTCATCATAGAGTGGGCGCAGTCGAACATACTTGTCTTTACGTACTCGAATGTGCTTGCGATTTGGCTTTTGCTTTCTGAACGTAGCTCATTGGCTCCTATCAAGGTGATTGCAACCTCATATGTTCCTTCCGCAGGAACTTGCAATAAATAATTTCCTCCATATTTATAGTTGTCACCATTTAGCATAATAGCAGTCCATTCTCCGGTTTCTTCAGCCCCCATATTCCGATAAGCTATTTCTATCTGTGTGTCTTTCACATAACTTGTTCTTACAAATTTCACCAGAATTTCTTTTTCCCGGTTTGTTTTGTATACTTCCAATTGTCCCACCGGATCGATCTTCTGGATATCTTTGCTTTCCACAGGGTCATCATTGCAAGATAGTGCTATACATGCCATGGTTAATAAAGATATAAAAATGATGTTTAATTTCTTCATAAACAGATTTTTTTACCATAGGATTGCCTGGTCCTGATCTGGTATTGTTATATTAATCTTACGTTCCATAGTTAATGAACCTTCCGCTCGATAAGAAGTAGGTACATTTGATGTAGTTATGTCATCATATGTATATTTGATATATAATACATAATAACGATGCATCAGGTAAGGTTGATTGGTATCCATTTCATCCCAAATCTCGTAGGTAGGATGCTCTGTGAGCTGGAAGTTTATTGAAGAATTTGCTGGCTGTATCGTCAAGCTTCCTTTCTTTTTAGTTTCAGTAACCTCTGAAGGTTCTTCAAATTTTACATTGATTTTATAAGTTTCTCTATCTATTGCATTGTCTTCTTTTGTACCTGCATAGAAGAACACTGTGTTTTCGTCTACGACATGTGCTCGACGATTGTCTACTACCAATGGATCATCGCTCGAATCGGCAAAATAGATATTCATGGCAGTTGCCGAGTAATTTCCGGAATAATCATTGAATGGCAATACATGAAGCAGGGCTTTCCGCCATCCTTTTCGTTTATTGGTAATGTAAGAGGGATCTTCCTCAATTGTCAACGGCAACACCCACTCCTTCGAAAGGTTCATTTCTGAAAATTTAAACTTGATGGGGAATAGTTCCTTCCTCGAACCTGCCGGAATATGGCAGGTGGTGGAAGGAAATTCGTAATTTTCCTGTGGTAGTAGGTTATACCATAAGTCTTTTCTGAGTTCGTGAAAATTGGCTTCATTCATGGCGTTCAATGTATCCGGGTCTACAGCGATTCGTACATCAAGATCCTTGTCCAATGGAGTAGAACCGCTGACTAGTACCGGAAGGTTGTAGATAACCTCACCATTAGGCTTGTAGCGGACGTAGATGTTTGAAACCTCTCCATCATTGATTGGAGCTTTTAGTGAAACCATGTGAACATACAGTTCGTCTTTCCATTCGTCATTGCATGCACTGAACGAAAACAATGCGATGAATAATGTGGCTATATAAATATGTCTTCTTTTCATTTTTATGTATAATTTTAGATTAATCGAAAGTTTCCCATCCCGGAGCTTGTGTCATTTTACGGTTCCGTTTTAATTCATCTTGTGGCATTGGCCAAAAGTACATCTTACGTGAGAAATTTGCTTGCAGATTTTCTACTCGTATACGTTCATAAAAACGATCTTTCTTGCTTTCAGTCATCAGTACATTGTAGCCATAGATTTGTTCGGACTCTTCTACCGGAGCAAGCTTCCAGCGACGAAGGTCGTAGTAGCGTTGATTTTCGCCCATGAATTCTACCTGACGTTCGTGTATTAGTTTCTTGCGGAACAATGTTTGGTCATTATATGTCTCCTCGTTGTAATCAGGAACTCCGGCACGCATTCTGACAGGCAAGACAGCTTTACGGATATCTTCAGTATTTCGCGAAACTGTAATTGGTTCTCCTTCCCAAGTTGTAACTTCGTAGTTACTACTTGGAGTCAGCTCGTTTAGGGCTTCCGCATACATCAGCAGGATGTCGGTATAGCGAAGTGGTATGTCTACTTTATCATAGATTCTTCCATTGTTCGTGTTGCAGTCATTGGGACTGACAAATTTCATGATACCGATTCCTGTAGGAATCCAATAGTCGGAACTATTTTTTCTTCCGTTATCGCTACCTCTGTAGTACCATACCTGTTGATTACGCCTATCTCCATCCTGGGCGCTTGCCAATGCCCAAAAAGCACCGTTGAATGCTACGCTGGCATAGAAACGCGGTTCGCGGTTCGCATATTCTTTCCATACTCTCGGACGTATCTGCGGATAAAGTCCGCGGTTGTGTTCATCTTCCGAGACGAAACGTTTGTCTACCTCACAAGTGTCTAGGAATGTATCTAGATTGAAGCTACTTCCGTCTGCCATATCATAGGCATCACATTGTTTGATAGTCAGTCCGTGGCGGTTTCTTCCTCCCGCATTTGTGGGTAAATGATCGAGAACGAGATCTCTGACTTGATCATTTAACGCATTGTTTCCTCTCGTAAATATCAATTCGGGATTCTCGGTAGCATACAAGTCTCCATTGAAAATAGAGCGATAAGAGGCGAACGGGTCAATATCAGCCCATCCTTCCGGGAAATTTTTGTTGGAGTATACCGGGTGATAGGGAGGTCTTACGGTTGCCGGATAAGCGTTATCTCCTTTAGACTGATAAGGAGCAGTGTAGAGTTTGTATACACCAGTTGTATTGGCTAAGTCAATGACATCTTTAGCCGCTGCTGCTGCTCTGGCCCATTTGCTTTCGTCATACGTCTGAGACATTAGCATGCGTCCTTGCCAATCTGTAAAATCAGAGAACTTATCGGAGTCACCGGGGCGTGGATTATTTATCGGGCTTGCAGTATATAATAGTACTTTTGCGCGTACGGCCAAGGCGGCTCCTTTCGTACAGCGGTTGACATTCTGTCTGTCTCTCTTCTCAGGCAGCGATTGGGCGGCGAGTACCATTTCCTCACTGATGTAGTTTACTACTTCATCGTAGCTGTTGCGTGGATAGGACATGTCTATATAATCTTCATCAATGCTGATTGTTTCTTCAGGAATTAGAGGAACTGGTCCGTATTTTCTTAATAACAACCAATAAAAATAGCTTCTTAAAAAGCGGGCCTGTGCTTTATAGTCTGCTATTTCTTCTTCTGACAGTTCTTCATTAATATCTACATTGTTGATTAAGATAGAAGCTTGACGGATGCCTTCGTAGCAACGGATATATGAGTTGTTTGTCCAAGTATTGTCATATTGTCCGAATTTGAAAGCATTGTAAGTTACCGCTCCGTCGCTTTCATTAAAAATCATATCATCTGCAAAATTAGTAGTGGAATAGCCGATACGTGTGATTTCCAAATTTGTTTCTAACAGACAGTTGTAGCATTTGGCTAGCCATTGTTCCGTAAAATTCTTGCTCTTGAAAATTTTCTCTTCACTTTGGCGATCTTTAAAAAAACGTTCCACGCTCAAATAGTCTGAACAGGAAGAAATTCCCAGCCCGATGACTAAAATGGTTACTACGGATAATATATGTTTTTTCATCTGTTTTAATTTAAATGTTAATTGTAAGTCCTAAGGTATATGATCTTGATAATGGATAAGCCTGACCGTTGGTGCTGCCCAGCTCCGGATCCCATAACTTAAAATTGGAGAATGTTATCAAGTTAGTTCCCATGAAGTATAAGCGAACATTGTTCAGATGGATCTTATTGATAAGGCTCTTCGGAATATTGTATCCGATTTCGAGGTTTTTCAAGCGCAGATAGGAACCGTTACGAAGCCAATATGTGGATGGGCGATAGTTGTTACTATTGCCTCCGTAGCTTAGACGTGGGTATTCTGCATTCGGATCTTCATTTTCGCCTAATATCCAGCGATTGGAGTTTGCCATATCGGTGAGAATATTTCCCCAATCACCGTCCTTGAAGGGATATACAGTAGGACCTTCGATACAAAAAGTTGATTTGCCTGCACCCTGGAAGAGGACGTTGATGTCAAATCCTTTCCATTCTGCGGAAACACCAAAACCATAAATAAGGTTCGGGCGATTGGTTGCACCGATGGGAACTTCGTCATTTTCATCTATCTTTCCGTCACCGTTGACATCCGCATACTTGATATCACCCGGCATTACGTCACCCCAGCTCTGTTTAGGACTGTCACGGATGTCATCATAATCTTTGAATAATCCCAGTGAAATAAGTCCGCGGGTTTGATTTACACGGAAACCTTGTTGACTTTTATAAGGGTAATTACTAAATTCTTCGTCATATTTCAGAATTTCACTCTTACTGTATGTAAAATTACCTCGCAATGTCAGATTGACATCTCCGATACGTTGTTTATATCCCAAGTTACCGTCGAATCCTTTGGAAACCACCGAACCTATATTGGTAGATAGTTTCATGCCTGTTCCTGTACCATACATTCCAACGGAGAGGGGGATATAGTTACGTTCTTGGTAAATACCGTCACGTTGTTCGTGAAAGTAGTCAATTGTACCGGTCAGCTTGTCATTGAACAATGAGAAGTCGACGCCTACGTCATGCTTGGTTGCTATTTCCCAAGTAACGGCATTAGTTGCGTAGTAAGTATAGGTCAATCCATCGAACTGATAGTTTTGTCCCAGGTCTGCATAGTTGTAGTTATTGCTTGCTCCGAAAGTAGACAAGTAAGGAAAGCGTCTTTCCATATTGTCATTACCTACCTTACCATAAGAGTAGCGTACTTTAAACATATTGATCCATGGTGATTTTTCTTTGATAAAAGACTCTTCTGCCATGTTCCAAGCTATAGAGTAAGCGGGGAAGAAACCGAACTGATGACCTGCTGCAAAATTCTCGGACCCATTGTAACCAAAGTTAAAGTCAACGAAGTATCGGTACTTCCAACCGTAGGTAAAACGTCCGGAAAGTCCTTGATGGCGTCTGTCAATGCCTTGCATAATGTCATCTTCCTTTTTTACAGAGGCATTGATGGTCTTATCTTGTGTATATTTCATTACAGCTCCCACCATGTGATTACCAAAGGTACGGTCGTAGTGCAGCTCTGCTTCTAAATATTCTTTTCGTTCGCCGGTTGAATTGGCTTCTTGTGACATCAATTGTTCATCTCTGATTTTTCTCATCACAAGACTACCGTCAGAAGCACGATTCTGTTCCGCTCTCCATAATTCTGGTATTTTTTTGCGGTTGATCCACTGGTAATTGTTGGTATCGAATCCATAACGTCCGATGAACTTTAGACCTTTGGTGATAAAACTGAAGTCTTGCTCGAGAGTGATATTGGTCTGTAATTTATTATTCCATGTTTCTTGATAGCCGGTTTGCGTAGCAATGGTCCAAGGATTGATTTGTTCATCGTTCGAACCGAAAGCGGGCGTATATCCATTGGAATACATGATTGGTACTGAAACTGGGTTATAATTCATAGCAGAAGCCCAAATATTGCTTGACATACCCGGCTCGTTCTTTTTGTCCAGCGAACCGGATACACCTACTTTTAGCAGTGTAGTTTTGGTGATATCCATATCCACGTTCAGACGGTAGTTCCAGCGACGATAATTGGCATTGGTATTATAGTCTTTTAGTCCTTTGTCTACTTTATACATACCGCCTTCGTCTACATAGCTTGCAGATACATAATAGCGTGCCAATGAACCACCGCCATTCATGTTGATAGTGGCACGATAAGTAGGCGCTCCTTTTTTCAAGAGTACATCCATCCAGTCTACATTGGGATATAAGTCCTGATCCAGTCCGTTACGGAGTATATACAATTTGTCTTCAGGGAAGAAAGGTTCTTGGTTGCGAGTAGTACGTGCTTCATTCATCATTGAAGCATACGTATATCCGTCAATGAGGTCTGGGGTTATGGTACGTGTGTTGTAGGTTGTTTCTACCTTTGCATCGATTTGTACCTTTCCTCCTTTACCACGTTTAGTTGTTATCAATACTACACCGTTAGCACCACGCGAACCGTAGATTGCTGTGGCAGAAGCATCTTTTAGTACAGTGAAGGATTCTATATCCTCAATATTGAGCTCGTTCATACTGCGTTCAAATCCGTCGACCAAAATCAAGGCACTTGAACCGGCTCCGAATGTCGAGATACCGCGAATCCAGAATTCGGATATGTTGTTGCCGGGCTGTCCGGATGTTTGACGAGCCATTACACCTGCTATGTTACCTGCCAGCGCATTGGTAATGCTTGATGTGGAAGTCTTCAGTGTATTTACATCCACATTGGTAACGGCACCGGTCATCGTTATTTTCTTCTGTGCACCGGTACCCGTTACCACTACTTCATCCAAAGCAGTGGCAGTAGCTTCTTTCATAATGACCCTGATTGTTTTTTGTTCTTTTATCAGGATCTCCTGATTTTCGAAACCGATGAAGGAGAAAACCAGTCTGTGGTAAGGTTCCATCTTGATTTTGAACTTACCGTCTATGTCGGTGATGGCGCCTAACCCCGGGATGTCTTTGATGATTACGTTGACACCAATTAATGGTTCTTTATACTCGTCTGTCACGAGACCTTCAACCTCTATTTTGTTTGTCTGTACCTCTACCGAACTGTTTTGGGCATACAGGCTGAATGTGCAACAGAACAGGAGAAATAAGTTAAAAATATATCTTTTCATTCGGAATGCGTTTTTAATAGTTATTCTATAGAAATGGTACGGATACTGTGATTTTCTTTATCGGCGATGTAGAAAGTCTGTGTTTCTTCATCATAAGCGATACCGCATGGGTTATCAAAACGTGCTTCTGTTTTTAATTCTCCGTCAATATTGCCATGTACCTTGTTGTCGGAAGAGACACTGCCTCTTCCTGCAAAAAGAGATACGTTACCGTCGGGAGTGATTTTAAAGATACAATGGTTTCCTCTGTCGCATATATAATAATCATAAATGTTTCCGTCCGGACGAGGATTTTTTATGTATTCTTCATTTTTTACAAACGTACCCTGGTAAGGTTCCTGAAAACGGGCGCTTGGACCGGGGGATGGGCTGTAGCCGGGTTCTCCTTCTCTACCGGCAAATGTGGTCGGCTTCTGAAATTCATTGGTTGCTTTATTATATTGGGATACCAAGATACAGTTACGTCCTGTGATATACATAAATCTTCCGTCCGGATGGATACACATAAAAGTACCGGAATCGCTGTTTTCGTATACACCAAATAATTCTACTCCTTTTTTACCGCCGGTTGCAGGATCGTGGACAGCCTTTTGAAGTCCTCCTTTCCAATAAGTGTTGTAGTAAAGTGATTTATTTAGGGCACAGTAAACATTGTTATATCCTGTGCGGTCATAAACATAGGGGTGAGCTTTTCTGAATTCTTCAGATCGCAGAATGTAAGCAATTTCACGGTTGTCTTTATTATTTTGTCCATGATCATCTGATACGAAAAGCGTGTCTCCGGTTGTATCAAAAGACATGTATTGCATATTTCTAAATCCTCCCTGTCCGTTGGTAAGAAGAGTTGAAACTTCTTTTGTTTCTAGATTGATTCGACGTATAGGACCGCCTTGACCATTAATAATTAAGCATTTCTCAATACCAAATGTGTCCATTAATAACCATTGAGGATTTCCGAATCTTGCTTTCTCAAAATTCCCGTCTACGTCAGATGAATTTCCATTTTCATCTTCGCTACCAACAAGCGTACTTACTGAAGGCTGTAGAGTATAATTAAACTTCTTTTCAAATTCATATTCTATAGGAGCGGTTTTCCCGTCGGCACTTTCGATTGTTATTTTAATATTACCTTCGAAAGCTTTCGGTGGGACTATACAGTAAATTTCGGTGTTGGTACAGCCGATAGTTGTCGTGTATTGTCCACCTATTGTGATGTGGATTTTAGAGGGATCAGTCCCGAAATTATCTCCATAGATATGGATTTGAGTACGAAGACTCCCATGATCGGGAGTAAAATCTGAGAAAACAACCGGCTTAGACGGGTCGTATCCATTGGAACTAATTTTGTCGTCCTGACAGCCGATAAGGCATACGGTCAGAATCAACACCAGTGCCTTATACCAATAGAGGCATCTTTTTTCATGTGTTTTTCTTTTCATATAGTTTTTTTAATTAAGAATAAAATATTGATATTTTTTATATTAAGACTTACGCAATGAGTGCGCGCTAGTTTATAATTTCACTTCGATACCTTCCACAAGACTGCCACTAGCTTGGCAAACGCCTTGGTCTGTGATCACTTTGACGATAGCCATATTTTTGTTTTCTGTTTTAAATTTGCCTTTTTCGCTAGTCAGTTTTACTATAACTTTGTCGCCTTGTTTTTCGGCTTTGAAGACTTGTTGGCTATAATCTCCTTTCTTGAATGCCCAACCATCTCCTGCATCCCAGTACATTGATCCATCGGCCTTTCCTTGTTCATCCAGACAAACTAGTAATGTAAGCGGGTCTAATGAATTTTCTGTAGTATTTTGAATGATCTTTCCGGTAGGAATAATCGAACCGCCACGTATCTTTATCTTTGCTTGATATTTCTCACTATTGTCGCCTTTAACAAGTGACAGTTCTTTCCAAATGCCTTTCGGCAATGCAGGTTGCTTAGCGTATGCCGGTATAATAAGCAGATTATCACCAATCAAGAATGCTTCTTCTTCGGCACGCAACGACAAGTCTTTAGGATCGGCGAAAAAAACAGGTCGCATGATGGGCATACCATTTGTTGAGGCTTCGTGCAGCAGCGTATAATAATAGGGGAGAAGCATGTATCGACGTTCTAATGCTATCCGTGCAGCATTTTCTACTTCTTGTCCAAATGCCCATGGCTCTTTGTTGTTTGTTCCTGCACAAGCGTGACCACGTGAGAATGGGTAGAAAGCGCCAACACCAATCCAGTTACCGAATAAGTCGGCATCAGCGTTAAATAGAAAGCCGCCGATATCCGAACCGCTAAATGGTTGACCGGACAATCCCAAGGTTAAAGACATGGGGATTGACATTTTCAGATGATCCCACCAAGAGCCGTTATCGCCGGTCCATGTGGCCGCATAGCGCTGACCACCTAAGAAGTTGGAACGAGTAAGAATAAACGGTCGTCTTTCAGGTCGGGCTTCCATTATGCCTTCTCTGGATGCTTTAACCATTAGAAAACCATAAACATTGTGATATTGCAGATGTGTTCCTGCAGGCAATTTTCCGCCTCCACGATGGAGATTATCTTCCGGCATTGTTTTGTTGGGAGTATCATTGATTTGTGGTTCATTTACATCGTTCCAAACGCCGTCTACCCCTTGTGCCATGAAGTCTTTATATAAATTTCTCCACCATTTATTTACTTTAGGACATGTGAAGTCTGGGAACGCTGCTGCTCCCGGCCAAGCATCACCATGGAAATTCTTACCGTCTGCAGTTTTTACCCAAACGTCATTTTCGGTTCCAGATTTATAAACGAAGTAGTTGGGGTCAACTTTGGCTCCCGGGTCAATCATCCATGCGGAATGGAAGCCGCGTATATGCAAATCACGATTAACAGCCTTAGGATTGGGGAAATCTTGCGGATTGAATGTGAAAATGCGGTATCCGTCCATATAGTCAATGTCCATCCAGATAACATCACACGGTATTCTCTTGTGTCTGAAAGTGTCTGCAATCTCAATCACGCGGCTGTCTGGTGAATAAGAGAATCGGCTTTGTTGATAACCTAATGCCCAGCGGGGAATCATTGGCATAGTACCTGTTAGTTCCGATAGTCCGCGAACTACAGCTTGTGGAGATTCTCTGTCAATGATAAACACCCGGAAAGGTGCCCCTTCACTTCTTAGTTCAATCTTTTCATCTGTACTACTTAATTCAGCTTTCCATGTGGTGTCGAATAAAATACCGAAGGCTGTTCCGTCTTTTCTAACTCCCATCATCCAGGGATGTGATTGATATAGTCGTGTACCATTATCTACACCGTAAGCACCAGAATCTGTATTCCAGAGCTTAATTGTTTTACCATTTCTTAGGAGAGAGCCGGTCACTTCTCCTCCTCCATAGATGCTTGTGCCTTCCGGTATTGTCAGTGATGCATTCGCTTTACCATCTGTGAGGGAGAATTCGGGAATAAGTATCCAATTGGTAGGAAGCGTACCTTTCTCACGTGGTTCTTTTTCAATAGCGAATGAAGGTATTTTCTTTGCGTCAAAACCTTCTGGGATAAATTTGGCGATGCCGTCTCCAACCAATACGCTTTGTTTGATGGATACTTTCTGTGTTGCTGCGTTTGCCAATAGAGGCAAAGCAGTGAGCAAATATATTGCTACTGTTTTAATAAGAGGATATTTCATGTTTTAGTGATTTGAATATTAAATGTTTTTTCGGGAGTAGATGATTGCCTACTGAATACTGTTAAGTAACTCTAGTTTTCCTCCGTTAACTAATTTGAGGATAAGTTCTCCGAATAATGTATTCTGCCATGCAAACCAGGCGCGTGTGAATTTTTTCGGGTTATCTTTATGAAAAGATTCGTGCATGAACCCTGTATTTGCATCGGTATCAATCAGCATCTTGATGCATTCCTTTATTTCCTGATCGTCCTGACTCGTAAATGCTTTCATCATAATGCTCATTGGCCATATCATATCATAACCGATATGTGGACCTCCAATACCTTCACCAGCCTTCCCTTTGAAGAAGTACGGATTGTCTTCACTCCATACGAAGCGACGGGTATTTTGATAAATAGGGTCATTTACGTCTATATCACCGAGATAGGGCATTGCCAGTAGACTTGGTACATTTGCATCATCCATCAGGAGATGATTGCCGAATCCGTCCACTTCAAATGCATAGATTGTTCCATACTTAGGATGGTTGTAAGTAGCATATTGTTTCAAGGCAGTCTCTACTTCTTGTGCCAGTTCAGTGCATTGTACCGCAAGTTCGGTCTGTTGATTAACTGTTTTCAGTATTTCAGCTGCTTTTCTTAGCGAGGTTACTGCGAAGAAATTTGAAGGGACCAGAAATTGCAGGGTAGTAGCGTCGTCTGAAGGACGGAAAGACGAGACGATTAATCCTGTGGGATTGACAGGAGCACCGAGTCCATCATTGTTTAATGTATCGAGAGCACGTTCCGTTTTTCTCTGGAACTTATAAGGACCGACTCCTTCTTTTCTCTGCTGTTCTTTGAATGTTTTTAAGATATTGATAATAGCCTGTATCCATTCATTGTCGAAAATGCTAGCATCTCCTGTTTCTTTCCAATATTGGTAAGCCAGGCGGATAGGATAACAAAGAGAATCAATTTCCCATTTGCGCTCATGAAGTTCCGGCTTCATATCGGTTAGGTCTGTCATCCAGTCTCCTCCTTTTGCACCATCGTTGAAAGCATTTGCATAAGGGTCGATATTGATACATTTGAACTGACGGCGAATAACGCCTTCAAGCATTTTTTTTAATTTAGGGTCTTTGAATGCCAGTTGGACATAAGGCCATACTTGCGCTCCTGAATCACGAAGCCACATAGCATGAATGTCGCCTGTGTAGACAAAAGTATCCGGTTTGCCGTCGATGGTGCGATAATGTACAGTAGTTTCCAGCGTATTGGGAAAACAGTTTTCGAACATCCAGGCAAGTTTGCTGTTTGTCAGCAGTTTTTTTACTCTTACGATTTCTGTTTCTACTGCTTCGGAAATAAATAATCGTTCTTTTAGAGCAGGACGTTGACTTTTATATTTTTCGGCAACTGATGCTGGGCTGATAATCATTGTATTGTCTTTGGAACAGACGAGGTTAAAGGCATTCATGTAACCTCCTCCGATAAGCAATGCTGCTGTAATTGTACAAAGGCGCATATTTTTCATTATCTTGGTGTTTTTATTTTTAGTTGTCGTTTTTTCTAATAATATTATTGGATAGTGGCAAGGCGGGCGTACATTTCTACCATGGCAGCTTGTGTCAGCAACCATTTTCTCTCATCTTTGCTTTTGCCGCTTAAGTCTGTATTGAACAATCCTTTTTCATCGCGTGCATTATCCCATGCATAGGACAAACTCTTGTTAAAAGCATTAATATAAGTTTTATCCTTATCTATCTGGTAAAGTTCGATAAATCCTCTCAGCATAACGGCAGTAAACCAGATATCTCCTTTTTTAAGCATTCTGAAAGCCTCTTCATTGGTTGCAGGGGTAAAGTCTGTAAAGAAATAGTTGAAGCATTCTTTGGCAATATTTTGAGCATCCTTCAGATAGATAGGATTCTTTGTCAACTGATAGAGCAGGGCAGCCGATTGCATCATTTGCCCGCTGTTATAAGCGAATTTGGCTTTTCCTATTTTACCGTCGAGGCGAATATTATCAAAGTAGAGATAGTCTGCGGAGTCCTGTAGGTTTCTTTGGGTCCATTCATACAGTTTCTTTCCTTTTTCAAAATAGCTGCTGTCGTTGGTTGCTTTGAATAGTTTGAGTGCCAGAACCGATCCCGGAGCATTTGAACAAGTATTTTTGGATTCTTTCTTTTGTTCACACCAGTAGATACCACCTCCCAATATACTGTCAGTTCCACTTTCGATAAATTTCCATATTAGTTGGGCTTTATCCAGGTACTTTTGTTCTTGGGTCATTTGATATGTATCGGTAAAGTCGATACCTAACCATACATTATCATCGTAAAACCGATCGGAAGCTGGAGCAGTCCGGATATATGACGAATAGGCATTGGGTACCCGTTGGGTATCGAAATATTCTTCTAATCCCGGTAATACCCGGCTATCTAATAGTTTCTTATACTTTTTATCATGTGTGGCTTCGAACAGTGCATTGACTGCAGAGAATGTTCCCGAATACGGCCATAAATAAGAGAATTGGTTGGGAATATTAGCCTGTTCTTCTGATGCCAGATAAGTGACGGTATGTTGTTCGTCGAAGGGATAGTTTTCTCGGAGTAAAGATGAGTTGTCTACAGAATAATTTAGGTAGAGAGAGTCCAGTGTTTGCCGGGCTCTGTCCAAGTTTGAGTTAGGTTCTACTTGGGCGGAGGATACACAACCTGTTAATGAGGCTATGCAGGTTATACCTAATAAGAAATGTAATGATTTCATTTTATATAGTATTATATTCATTATTAACTAAAACGTTGATCTCCAATTTACAGGTAGCTGGGAAGCTACCTGTTTTTGGGTTACCTATTTCAAACTACCATCCTTTTATTTTGCTTTTTACCTCATTTTGTCGTTTGATGTTACAAAGGTACCAGGGTTGGTATAAGATTGTGTACGGACTTGTGTCATTTGTGTCTACTTGTGATGAAATGGCGCAAAAATAGATATATATGTCTTAAAAGCGTACTCTTGTTTTGTTAAATTTCAGATGTCTTGAATGTTTTCTGTGCAGTTCTTGGACGTTTTCCTGATTTTCTATATCTTTCCATCGATTTTTATGGCGTGATTTAAAATAAAGAAATGCTATATGGAAAAACACAGTGAATGGACGAAAAAAACTTCTTTTCTTAAACGAATCCTATTTCTGATAGCTTCTTGCCTTTTGATAGGGGCAGAGGCAAATGCTTCTTATAGTTTGCGGCAATTCTCCAGTAAGAACGGATTGTCCAATAGCGCTATTCTCTCTCTTTGTCAGGATAGACACGGAGTGATATGGATCGGTTCGTGTGACGGGCTGAATGTTTATGATGGCAATTATCTGGGATTATACAAACCTACGAATCTTCAGAATAGCTTTTCCGGCAATCTGATAGAACGGATTATTGAAGCCGATAATGATGTACTGTGGATACAGACTAATTATGGACTTGACCGCTTCGATACACAAAGGCAGACTATACAAAGTTTCAAGGATTTTAAGTATATCAACCGTATGGCGAGAAGTCCGGAAGACGATTTCTTTATAATAAAGGATGACGGCTATATTTATTATTATCAACCGGAGTTGAAAGAATTCTGCAAACTGGACGTGAAGAAAATACATTTTGAGGAAGTACAGCAGATGTCTATTGATAATTCCGGCGTTCTCTGGATTTTCTCTTCGGACAATGATAACCGGAGCTATGTGATAGAAAAGAATGAAAATCAGATCAAGCTGGTTCCCTGCAATCATTTAAATCATTCGGAAAAGCTTCTGTGGACATTTGTAGATGGAGATTTAATCTATTTTGTAGATAGTACCTATGCGTTTTATGAGTACGATCTGAATAGCCATAATAAATATTTTATAGCGGATCTGGAAGAGGAGATTCAGCATCGTGGCGATATCTCATCTATCATTAAGCAGAAAAACGATTATTATATTGGTTTTAAAAGCAGCGGACTAATTCAGCTGAAATATTTGCCGGATTCGAAGGTGAAGTATGCTATACAGTCCATTAATATTCAGTCGGGCATCTTCTGCCTGATGAAAGACCGGTTTCAGGATATTATCTGGGTAGGGGCTGACGGACAAGGCATATATATGTATTTTACGGATGAATTTTCTATTGAAAATGTGTTGCTGGACGTACCGGAATATCGGGTAAATAACCCTGTCCGGGCATTGTTCCTTGATCATGAACAGACCTTGTGGATAGGCACAAAGGGGGGAGGCATTCTAAGGATGATGGACTTTCATCCTGACAGGGAGACATTGCCGCAGGCAGAGAGAATCCTGGCGAACAATAGTGCATTGATGGATAACTCAGTCTATAGTTTTGCTCCGGGCAGACGAAATTCATTATGGATTGGTACGGAAGACGGACTGAACTATTATTCTTACCTCACGAGAAGGATAGAAGAATTTCCGGTTATAGCGGATGGTAAAAAAGTGAAGTATGTGCATTCCATCTGTGAGACGAATGATAGTACATTATGGGTTGTTTCGGCAGGTGAGGGCATTGTGAAAATCACTTTAGAGGCTTCTTCGTCCTTGCCGAAAGTGAAGTCGGCACAACGTTTTACTTTGGATGGAGGAAAGAGAAACTCTAATTATTTCTTTGTCTCCTATCAGGAGAATGATTCGACTATCTGGTTTGGTAATCGCGGATATGGTGCATATAAGATGAATACACGCACCAATCAACTAACCCCTTGCCGCATTGACGATGTGGTGAAGAATCAGACGGTGAATGATATTTTTGCCATTCATAAAAATGACGAAGGATACTGGTTTGGCACGAGCTTCGGATTAACCCGGCTTTATCAGGGTGAATACAGGGTATATAACGAGACTGACGGCTTCCCCAACAATACGATTCATGGTATATTGGAAGGAAGGGATAATAATTTGTGGCTCAGTACTAATCAGGGGATGGTGCGGTTCAATGTTCGCGAGAATACAGTACAGACCTACCGCCAGCAAGGTGACCTGGAAGTGATTGAGTTCAGTGATGGTGCTTTCTTTAAGGACCAGCAGACAGGTACGCTATTCTTTGGCGGGACAAACGGATTCATTACAATTACCGAGAACGATCATATGTCAGAAGAATATATGCCTCCTTTGCATTTCAACCGTTTGTCTATTTTTGGTAAAGAATGTAATATCTATGATTTCCTGCAAGGACCCAAGCAAGAGACTCTGGTGCTTGACTATAGCCAGAACTTCTTCAATCTGTCTTTTCTGGCAGTCGATTATATCAATGGCAATAATTATACTTACTCTTATAAGATAGATGGATTGAGTGACAGCTGGATTGAGAACGGACTTTCTACAGTAGCTGTTTTTTCCAATCTGTCGCCGGGAGAATACACCTTACTGGTGAAATACCGGAGCAATATAACCGGACAGGAGAGTGAACCTTTTTCATTGCTCATTCGTATCATTCCCCCCTGGTATATGACTATCTGGGCCTACGCTTTTTATTTCCTGCTGTTTATTCTGTTGATTCTCGAGTCTGTCTGGATGATAATAAGGCATTATCGTAGAAAGCGGAATGTGATGATTGAACAGATGAACCGCCAGCAACGCGAGGAGTTGTACGAATCAAAACTACGCTTCTTTACGAACATAACACATGAATTCTGTACCCCACTGACATTAATTAATGGTCCGTGTGAAAAGATTCTTTCCTATAGCAGGGTAGATGGTTATGTGCGTAAGTATGCTACCATGATTCAGCAGAATGCATTGAAACTGAATGCGCTGATTCTGGAACTGATCGAGTTCCGTCGGCTGGAAACGGGAAATAAAGTCCTGAAGATTAAGCCGGTTCCTGTCACAGAACAGATACGCACCATTGCGGAATCATTCGGAGAACTGGCTGAAAGCCGGAAACTGAATTATCGTTTGCAGATTGAGAACGGAGTGCATTGGAATACAGACATCAGCTGTCTGAGCAAGATTGTCAATAACCTGATTTCTAATGCTTTCAAGTATACTCCGGAAAATGGTACCATAACGGTGATGCAGACAGTGGAGAATGACCAGCTTTGCATTCGCGTGTCTAACACCGGAAAAGGTATCAAGGCGGCTGATCTTACAAAGATATTTGACCGCTACAAGATTCTGGATAATTTCGAAGTACAAAACAAAGATGGCATTGCTCCGCGAAATGGTTTAGGGCTGGCTATTTGTCACAGTATGGTGAATTTATTGAATGGTCAGATTCATGTTTCCAGCACTCCTAATGAGATAACTACGTTTGAAGTGTTGCTTCCCACGATGGAGGTTACGGTCGATAATGAAGACGAAAAAGTGGTGGAAGAGTTACCGCCGGTACCGGACGAGCGGTCTGTTGAACTCCGGAACTCATCGACCGAATATGATAAAAACAAGCAAACGATAATGATCATTGACGATGATCCTTCTATGCTATGGTTTGTGACGGAAATTTTTGTGGGACCCTATAATGTGGTGCCATTGAGTAGTGCGGAGGAGGCTTTAAAACAATTGGGCATTCAATTGCCCGATTTGATTATTTCGGATGTGATGATGCCCGGAATGGATGGAATGTCATTTGCCAAGAAGATCAAATCAGATAAGCTGTTGAGCCGTATTCCCCTTATCCTGCTTTCTGCTCTGAATAATATCGATGAGCAGACAAGAGGAATTGAGTCCGGAGCAGAGGCGTATATTACCAAACCGTTTAACGTGGAATATCTGGAGAAGGTAGTGAGAAGGCTGTTGCAACGTGAGGAAGACCTGAAAGAGTATTATAGTTCTGTTCTGAGCGCTTTTGAACTGGATGACGGGCATTTCCTGCATAAAGAAGATAAATCTTTCTTTGAGAAGATGATGCAGATTATCGATAGTCATATTCAGGATACGGAGTTGTCTGTTGAATTGTTGAGTAATTCACTTGGATATAGTACCCGCCAGTTCTATCGAAAACTGAAGAATATCACGGACAAGACTCCTGCCGACATTATCAGGGAATATCGTCTGACTATTGTCGAGCGTTTGCTGCTGACAACACAGCTTTCAATCGAAGAGATCATGGATAAAACCGGATTCTCGAACAGAGGAACCTTTTATAAGGCATTTGCACAGCGGTTTGAAATGACGCCTAAACAGTATAGAAAGATAAAAGCGAAGGACGTGCAGGAGAGTTCCGAAGAAGGAGCCTCCGAATAAATGCCGGAATACCTTGGGAGATAACAATCGTTCGTTTCCGATAAGACATGGGTTAATAATTCTTTTTTTAGACATAAGAACAAAAGAACATATTTCCTATAGCTTTTATAACTTATTTGTTCTTTTGTTCTTATGTCTAAAGTTGATTCAAAACCGTACGGAAATGAATTAAATTATAAATTAAGGATTAGGCACGGATTACACGGATTTCACGGTTTTAGTGCTATGATTAATTACGTAAAACAACCGTGTTCATCCGTGTAATCCGTGCCTAAATATATTCTTTTCGGTACAGTATGGAGCTTAAACTCGGTTTTCGGACTGACCCAGTAATTCTTCATTTCAAACTTCTTCATAATGATTAAAACAGATGTTTTATTGTCATCTGTCAGCTTTTAGTAGGCAAACTGTTTATAATGAGATAATTATCTCCTGACAATACACCCTGATAATACAGCTGACAATAGCAATCGTCCATTCTATTGTCAGCCGTATCATGCTGTTATT
>NZ_KV804392.1:0-22649 GCF_001811315.1 Bacteroides sp. HMSC067B03
GAACATTATTCAGATTGTTATGCATACTGATTAATTTATGCATCACCGCCTTTGCGTCCTCGTTCAGTACGACTGCCGCGTATTTGTTGCCATACGATTTATGGATGACACTGCGATAGCCTTCTTCCTCACTGATCCGTCGTGCCGCTTCATATTGCTCGCATTTACGTTTCAAAGCCTTCCAGTTCTTCGGCAGGTTATGAGGAAAAATATCACGCCCGTTCGGGTCTTTCAGTGTCAGAAGATCATTGCTCAACTTACAGAGCTTTTCCCAAACGTTGATGCGCGTACCACCACCGCCTATCGAGTTGGCTTTACGACCATCGCGAAGGGAGAGGAGCGCGTTCATGATGCGCACATTAAGGGTATATTCGTCAATCTTCGCGGGGGGAAGTTTCTTGTCACCATCATAGCGGTATTTCACACTGAAAAACTCGTAGGCGGCATTGCTGTAGACAATCGCATCTTCCAATATGGATTTCTGTGTTTTAGCAGCAATTTCCGCACGGGGATCACCATATATTTGGATATACCTTTTTTTAACGTCTTGTCTCATTGTCTCAAAATCTACTAATGCAGAGGAACCGGGTACACTACGTCGAAGAACTATAATATGTCTGTTTGCTTTCATCTTATCATAATTAGAACGACTAACAAAACCGCTTTTGCATCCTACTTTTCGTTGAGAATCAAAAGCAATCAGTTCATTCGCAAACACGCAAACCCGATTATTAAATATCTCAGCCATAATAATTATACTATTAACTTTAGTGCAAGTCCCGGCACTGCCCCAGGATTGTAGCTGCTTCCCCTCTTTTCACCTGTTCCCATTGAAAACCTGTCCTAACACCATTAAATAATACCATGACAAATTCAATCTGAAACCATGAGTCTGTGTTATCCCGAAATACGGGGAAGTTCCTTACTTGCATACTTGTTCTACTCTTCGTTCTTTTCCGAACGGAATTCCCTTTCAAGAATGGTCACTATCGTGAAACAAGCAATGACAAAAGCCGCCTGTATATTAGAGGCAGGCACCTCAATCCCGTCAACCAATGAAACGGTAGTTATTATCCCGACCGCTATCAACACATTCTGAATCACTCTAAATGTTTTCATACACTATATCGTTTTTCTTGTTTTACATTCATTTTTCTAAAAAGGCTATTCCTATTCATCACGAACCGGAATAGTTTTGCTACATTTGTAGCCAATATGGAAAATATTTAATTTAAATAAACCGTTATGATGTTTTTTGATGATTTGGAATCTAAACTTGCATCAGACCAAACAATATGCAAGAGTATACTCCGAGATGTAAAATGTCCTGTTCATAAGTTAAAGGCACGTATCATCTATGATTACGACAATGACTTCACTTATGCCCATATTACGAAATGCTGTTGTCCTCAATTTGCCCAAATAGTGGCGGATACGATCCGTAAAACAGAGACTATTGATGTAGTAGCAATTGACGACTGTGAATATACTCGCTGAATTGGACAACTCTCTCACTGAAACCCGGCACGTGTCACCAACCATGAATAGTTTCTTCTTGAATCTGGCATGGTTGCCGAGGCGTAGCACATTATCTGCTGTTAAGTTATCACCCATGACAATAGCTTGAAAAATGATGCGATCTATACGTTTCAGAATCTTATTCTTTTGCATTGCAGATTTTTATTTATTGTTTATTACTCTTGTTACATTTCCGTGAGAATCCAAAACTTTCACTTTTGATGGTTCATTACCTTCAGTATATTTAATTCCACCATTTTCTTGTGCCATTCTACGAATAGCTTCTGCATTCTTTCCATTTCGTTTAAAACGAAGTATTTGACTAAGATTTGCGAGAGATATTCCAAATGCTTCTGCAATCATCTTTCGTTTTTCGGTGTCTCTTAATTCAATTATTTGTTTCATACCTTTTTATTTTAGAGTAATTATTCATACATTTGAGCGCTGTTAATCTGTAACACGCTGCAATATTACAAACTTATTTGAAATTAAGCAAGTAATAGTAGTCTAAAATTTCAAACATATATGTATTTTAACGTTTATGAATAACGATATTGTATCTCGTATTAAAGAATTTATGGATTATAAATCTATGAATAGCTTAACATTAGCTAATAAATTAGGTTACAAAAGTTCTGAAAAGCTGTCTAGGCTTTTTAGGGGGGGTAACGCTAAACCTTCTTATGATATCATATACGATATTTCAAACATGTTTGATATTAATACAGACTGGCTTATAACTGGGCGTGGGTCTATGTTTGGCTCTACACTTGATATGAATGAAATGCCGACTATTAACCAAGAATATAAAGGAGCGCCATATTATAACGTGGATTTTATAGGAGGATTTGATTTAACGCCTAATGATCAAACACAATGCCCTGATTATTATATTAATTATTACCCATATAATAAGAGTGGTGTGGTGTGGTGCAATGTAACTGGACATTCTATGGAACCCAAAATAAATCATGGAGATGTAATAGCTTTAAAGGATTGTACATTAAATGATGTACAATATGGCGAAATTTATGCTGTTGTATTGGATACGATTCGTACTGTTAAGATACTTCGCAAATCACAAGACCCAAACAAGCTACGTTTTGTCCCTATTAACACCAAAGATTACGATGAGCAAGAGTTTGATAAAAGTCGTGTTGTTAAATTATATGAAGTATTGGGGAGTATAAGTAAGTTCTTTTAAAATCTGGTTAAACAGTGATCAGGGTGAAAACCACTCTATCATCTTGAGCCATCTTTATTGCCCAATTTGCTCTTAAATACACTTTTTAAATACCTCTTTTCTGGTAAAAACACGTATAAAAAACATTAAACGATTGTTTATTAGTAATTTATATAAAATAAATATAAGTCAAAAGTGTATTTTAGGGTTCAACTCAATAAAGAAATATATAATATAGGGTAAAACTCAAATTAAATAATAGGCTAAAAAGTGGGTCTGTTATGGGTCTGTTATTCACATTTTGTTTTATTTAAAGTAGGTTTGTTGTAGGTCTGTTAGTATGAAAACATCCGTTTTTAATAATAAATTAACAATTTCCAGAAGTCCGTATTTTTCATGAAAAAATATCAAGATAACACCTTATTTTCTTTGTTTATTTCGTATATTTGCAATTAGAAAAACTTCCATATAGTAACTATATAGAAGTTTTTAGTATTACAAACATCTAAAAGTAAAATCATGGCTAAAGAGACTAAGGTTATACATGTTCATCTCATTTTCAAAAAAACAAGCCGATTTTTTGGTTCTATATCAGCAATCTATTCTGAATTTACTGCTGAAGAAATAGGTATTACGGAAGAAACCCTACGTCACAAAGGATTGTCCGATGGTGTTTCCTTCGCTACTAAAAAAGCGATCATACAACAAGGAGTGCTTATTCGAAGCGTACGAAAATAGCATTTTAAGCCGCTGTAATGTATTTCTATATCTAAATTAATAAAGGCTATACACCCATCTAAATGGAGCGTATAGCCTTTATTTTAAGCCTAAAAACAGAAGCAACATACAGTCTTTCCTTCGCCTTTTCAGTCTGTCTCTCATTGTTTCCCCTATTTACAGCACAGTCCACCGGAATGAATATAGAAGCAACGGAAGCAAAATAGAAGGAACGGAACTTTTTGTTTTCTTCCCAAATATATCGCGCGACATTCGTCAATCACCTATGTACAAGCGGTTTCACGTACTTCGTCCTACATTTCGTCCATGCCACATTTTGTATTGAGCCCCGTATTCACAAACTTCTTAACCGACCCGACCTTTACATTTTTGATTTGCACATTCTTTACAGGCAGTTCAGCATTTCCTTTCAGCTCATAAACGGCGTCTGCCGACTCACAGTTTACTTTATCCATATAGATACCATCAATGCGAGTGATTCTCTTTTCGTATGTCGGCACTAAATCTTTCCACTGATAAAGTACCTCCGTATCTATTTCAAGTACCCGCTGTGCTGTACCTGCCTCTACATTTTTCATATAGATATTCTCAATAAATCCTCCTCTGCGATGATTGGTCTTCACAAAGAAAAGACGCATCACAGAATTAGGTGCCGTACAGTCGTGCATATAGATATTCCGTATACCACCGGAAATCTCACTACCGATACCCAGTAATGTGTGTCCTTTCAATATCCGGCAGTTACGGATAACTATATTCTCGCAAGGTGTATTCAACCGCCACGCATCCTGATTACGACCCGCTTTGATTACGACAGCATCGTCTCCCTGGTCAAAAGAACAATCTTCGACCAGAAAGTTACGGCTCATCTCAAAGTCAATGCCATCATTATTATGTCCATGTGCCCGTACATCCAGATTACGTACCATTCCTCCGTCGCACATATAGAGATGAATTGTCCAGAAAGGACTCTCACGTATTTTAAATCCGTCCAGCATTACATTCTTACAGCGATTGAAATGTATCAGATGCGGACGCAAATGATTTTCGCCAACAGCCATCTGACGTTCAATGACAGGCACATTGGTAGAAGCTTTTGTATACAAATCCTTCAATGCTTCCAGATGAGGTGCAGGGCGTTTAAACCATACTTTCCATGTTCCCATCTTCGGCTGCAACGTTCCTTTACCACTGATTGCCACATTTTCACATTCGAATGCATACAACAGAGGTGAATAATTATAGCACTCCAGCCCTTCCCATGAAGTCATGACTGCCGGAAGATAATCTTCCGGATTATCGGTGAAACTCAATACAGCATTTTCTTCCAAACAGAGGTTTACATTGCTTTTAAAGTGTACGGGGCCCGTCAGCCAAGTGCCTGCCGGAACAACAACACGCCCGCCGCCCGCTTTATTACATGCGTCAATAGCAGCAGCAATCGCCTGGGTATTATTTACTTCCCCACCCGGTACAGCTCCAAAATCAGTAATTTTAAAATCCTGCTCCGGATAAATAAAAATCTTGATCGGCTGCATCGGAAAAGGAGCTTTTACTTTGACAGTCTTATAGTGATCTCCTGCCACAACCATGGTAACGGACAACAGCCCGAAACACATGCTTACCATCCATCTTAAAAAGTTCTGTTTCATTATTATATCGTATTTAAATTTGTCCAATCCATTTTATTTTCGACTTTTCAAAGTCACCTTTATCACATCTCCATACGGATCGAAATCAAAAAGAACCTTGTCACCGGTAACCTGTACAGGCAATTTTCTTTTCCCTTGTTTTACAGTCACTTTCTTTATATCCTTACCGGTAATCACCATTGTCAATGGTTCTACAAAGAGTTTCTGATCCAATTTCAGTTCCGGAGTTATCAACAGGGTATTCTTTTTATTCACAACATCCAGTTTCGTTTCTTCTCTTTCTCTGATATAAGAAGCTACTTCCCGAAACGTTCCTACCCATATTTCATTCTCTCTCACTTTTACCTGATCCCAATGATCCCACAAGCGTTGAGGATTGCGAAAAGCATCATAACCATAAGTTAGGCCATGTGTCATACCTACTCCCCAGTCATTTGTTTCAATCAGGGTATTCATCCATTTTTCCAAATCCTGCAGAGTCGATTTACTTCCAATCGAACGTTGATGAGTTCTTGTTCCTACCCGATTCTGTACGGCAATCCTCCGCCCTTCCGCTTTTTTATTATTATTGGGATAGCAGAAAGTACGAGGCATTACTCCTGTATTTGCAAAGATAGCACTATCATTCTTTAAAATATCCTCTTTGATTTCTTCAATCGGGAAACGTGCGAAGTTTTTATGCGCCCAGCCGTGATTGGATATCTCATGCCCCTTATCAGACATTTCCTTAAGTTGAGGCCAAGTCATTCTTGTAGTGTCGGTTATATTCCTGTTATCTTTGTTTATATTGGAGCCGCATATCCAGAATGTTCCCCGAAAACCTCTCTTTTCCAGTTGGGGAGCAACCAGTGTATAGTGCTCCGCCAATCCATCATCAAAAGTATAGCTGATGGCACAGGCCTTGTCCTGTTTATATCTGGCAACGTATACATTCCAATCTGCCCCCGACATATAGCCGGTGCAGAACAACAAACTCAAAATAAAGAGTGAAAACTTTTTCATCGTTCTATCGTTTTATTGGTTTATCTTCACATTATTCATTGTCAATGAATGGATGATGCTCTGATCCACATTTCCTTTCTTAGCCCGTACTGTCAGATTCTCAAAATGGAAATCGGACAATTTATATTGGTTGGACTTCTTCACATTAAAGAAGACATTGCAATCGATATCAAGGTTGCGCATCGTAATATTATTGGAATAAGAAAGGGGAATATCCTTGCGGTCTTTCAAGTCGTAGAACTGTGTCCAAGGAGCTATATTCAGACAATTCTGCACATTCCCTGTGATATCTTCTACCAAAATATACTCATATTTTTGCGGTGTATCCGGGCGCATTTTAAGAGTCAGGAGAGCACGTGCCTTATCCACCTTACAACGGCGGACAATCACATTCCGACTATGAATGGATTCACTGCCACAGGTGAAGGCGCTATGACAGAATCCATAAGTACAGTCTTCAATAATAATATTATAATTTTCTCCATTATTGTCATCTTTATCCGCCCAAGGTCCTTTTCCGCCTTTTAAGGCTACTGCATCATCATTGACAGACATATAACAGTTCTTTATCAGCACATTATTACAAACATCCAGATCCACCGCATCTGTACTGGGAGCTTTTACGGGGCTGGCAGGCGAGGTAATGCGGAGATTCAATAATTTCAGGAAACTGCATTTATAGAAATGAGTGCTCCAGAAAGGAGAATCCATAATCCTGATTCCTTCAATCTGAACATTTTTACAGTTGGACATATAAATAATGCGAGGACGCATTTCTTCCATATTCGTGCAATCCGGGTTTATGGAACGGCGCAACCAGAATGACTTCCAATACCGGAGCCCGTTTCCATTCAAAGTTCCCTTTCCCGAAATAGTAAATCCATCCAGTCCGTCTGCATTTACCAAAGCCATAAAGTAGTTCAAAGTTTGTCCCTCCATACGGGTCATTTTCACCGGGAAATGACTGATGTCATCACTCCCCTTTAATACCGCATTTTCCTCCAGATATAAATGAGTATTATTCTTAAAGAAAAGCGATCCGCTTAAAAAGGTACCTTGGGGAACTACTATCACTCCACCCCCATTCTGTGCAGCCAAATCAATTACTTCCTGTATCTTCTTCGTCTGCACCACCGTACTGTCGTTCACTACCCCATAATTGGTTATACTATATTTCTTTCCTAAAGCATTCACATTCACTTCCTTGTTTTCCCTGAACCATTCAGGGATTGCCTTGCCGTCAGGAAAAACCTCCTGAGCCACCATTTGTGTACAACACAAAATCAATACCAGTCCTACAATTTGTTTCATTACCTATTTATCTTTTTATACTTATCTATTATAAATCAACACCTCACATTGAAAACACCAATACTCCTGCGGTTGGGATCTCTTCAGTTCCTACCAGCACCTTACTTACCTCCGGTACGTTGAATGTATAAGGACGGTCGGAATAATTCAGCACAATCCCCAGCCCGTTCCGGTATTCCAGCGTTACTCCATAAGGCAAATCCATCACAGGAATTTGTAGCTGTGCATATAATTTCTTCAGGATATCCTTTTCCAACGCACCATTGTGGCTGTCCACTCCGACATACGTTACAGTGCCTTTACCCAGTTTTCTGAATGTGACGGCAGGACCACCTTCATAAAATTCCCGGGTGTACGTCGCCCAGACCTGTGCATCTGAGGCGGGAATCAGAATTTCACCCCATGTATTCCACGTATATTCCTTTCCGTTCATGACGACAGTACCCGGATTCTCCGGTAGCAGCAGGTCATAAAAGTTCATTTCATTGCCGGTCAGAGGAGTAACCATAGAACCGAAAGGAGCTTCCGGTAAACGTCCATAACGGTCTTTCTGGGCCGTGCGACAGGTCAACACAAGATTACCGCCATTCTTCACGTAAGCAATCCATCGGTCTACCAATGCCTTATCAGCCAGTTGGTAAGCAGGAGCTATCACTACAGGATACTCCGTCAACTCCTTCTGTTCGGAGATAAAATCAACGGGAGCACCAAAGGACTTCAAAGTCCGGTAATACTTCTCTATATGTGCAAAAGTATCCCATGTACGGTTCTGTTTCTGCCGCTCGATACTCCAGGAATTCTCGTGGTTGAAAAGGATGGCGGTATGACGTGCCAGATAGTCAGCAGGCTTCGTTTCGCGCGGAGCATAATGTTTCCGGAGTTCCTTTATCTCTTTTATAAAGGTTTCATATTCCCTTCCGCCGGGAGTGACGCTTACCCCATCCGTTCCTACTATTCCATAATGATACTGCTCTGTACCGTACAGAGGCTGGCGATAGCGATACGTACAGATAAAATCGCTTCCACCGGCAAATACACTCCACATCCACAGACGGACAGCCCCCGGAAGCGGTTGCGGATTAATGCCACCCCAGTTCACTTGTCCCGGTTGCAACTCCATCACTCCGTACGTACCCTGTATAGGACGGAAGAAGTCATTCGCCCAGGCAATACGCAATGGATTTCCGACCCGATATCCGCGGCGTCCGATCCCCTCGTTGTCGCCATACACCATATAACGTGTATAACTCTGGAAATCGAGCGCAGGACTACCGCCGATATGTCCTTCATCATAGTTGGGGATATAGTTGGTAGTAATCCACTGGTTCTTTGCATATTTTCTGATCAGCAGGCATTGCTCATTCAGAAAATCATTGGTCTGCGCAGCGGCAAAACGACGATAATCCAGAATCTGATGATGATTCATAAACATCTGGACACGCTTAGGAAGAGTGATTTCATCAAAAGAGGAATAAGCCTCACTCCAGAAAGCCGTTCCCCATGCATCGTTCAGCAACTGAATGTCATGATTGTATTTTGTACGGAGATAGTCGCGGAAAGCAAGCTCCGCTTTCGGATTATAATCAAACTGTACGGCTGGTTCATTATCAAGCTGCCATCCCACAATACGGGAATCACTTCCGTAATGCTGTGCCAGTTTCTCAATCATCTTATACGATAATTCCCGATAGAGCGGCGAAGCAAACGAGGCATGCTGGCGGGCACCATGGTCGAGAACGGTACCATCTTCATTCTTCAACAGAATTTCAGGATATTTCCGGCTCATCCATACAGGCGGAGTAGCGGTAGAAGTACACATGATGACCTTCAGATCATATTTGGCTGCAAGAGCCACAGCTTTATCGAGCCAGGAAAAATCGTATCGTCCTTCTTCCGGCTCCAGCTGCGCCCATGCGAACTCTGCAAAGTGGGTAAACTCGAATCCCAGTTCATGCATCTTCTTGAAATCACGCTCCCACTGGCTTTCATCCCAGTGTTCGGGATAATAATAAACCCCTGTCAATGTCAGATCCTTATCATTGAACCAAGAAGAAGTTTGTGCTTTTGCAGACTGCATTCCCCCGGAAAGGGCTAAAATACCGGCACAAAAGACTGTCAGAATTTTGCTCTTCATATTCTCTGTCATTATAGTTATTACACTGTTTTAGTTATTCATAAATCTTCCATTCCCACAAGCCGGCATCTCCCCGACGGATATGGAGACGAAGATAGCGGGCTTCACCAATGGCACCGGCAATATGCGGAGACCGTGCCTGTACCTTGCCCTGTTCGGCACATGTCTGCCAATTCTTTCCATCTGCGGATTTCTCCAGCCTCCACGCATGCCCTTCTGTGGGACGGGTAAAGAAGAAATGACATTCACTTACTGTCCGTACTTCTTTCAAATCTACTGTAATAAAGGGACTGCTGTCCGTATCAGCCGCCAGCCAACGGGTTCCGTTTGATTCGTCCGCCACATGGGCAGCCTGATAAGTATGTGTACGGGTATAATTCTTCACTGAGCCTTTATCCGGCAGGGGCTGGTTGGGTTGTGTCTCTATGCTGACCGTCGAAGTACGCGGCGCTTTCTCGCTGGAAGCATAAAAGTGCGACTGCAATGCCAGATTTTTTCTCGTTTCCTGCGGAGCAGCCAAACAGCCTACTCCCCGTGCGTCCGGTACCAGCGTCCTGATGGTCCCGTCTTCATCAAATTCCATCCGGTTGGCATATACCTGCCGGGTGGTACCTCCATCTCCATATTCAAGATAGACGAAGATATATGCATCGGTTCCCTCATCATAGAACACATTGCCATGCCCCGGTCCCCAAACCTGATTCTCAGGGGCAGAGAATAAAAAGATATCATTGCCTTCCGGTTTGACAAAGCCTGTCAACGGAGACTCACGGCTCATCATGTAGGCATTGGCATAATTCTGATGGCCGCTTAAGGTATATACATAGTAGTAAATACCTTTTCGCTTGAACATCAGCGGGCCTTCGGAGTATCCCTGACGGGCAGTTTTGATACTGACCGGCTCACCCTCTATGTGCAGCTTGTCATCCGAAAGACGGGCGGCAAACCTGCGCCGCCAGAAAATATATCCCTTCCCATCCTCATCGACAAACGGTTCTCCATCGATATCCGGTACAATAGCGGGACTATCCGCTTCCGCTGTTCCGGGCACAGACAGTCCTTTTCCTTCAGCAAACCGGAAAGGGCCATCCGGACGATCAGCCACAAGCACATACGTACCCATCTTCTCGTCCGGCTTTACAAATGTCACGTACAGATAATACCTGCCGTCCTGTTCAATCACTTTTCCGGGAGCCCAATACCGGAAATATCCTTTCTTCTTTTCACCTTTGTCATTTACATATTCATATCCTTTCGCCCAGTCGAACCCCCGAATGTGGGAACCTTCAAAACTCCAGTTTACAAAATCTTTCGACTTCCACACTACCGGAGTGCCGGCACGTCCCAATCCGTAGTCCAAATCTGTCGTACCATACAAATAGTACGTATCGCCGAACTTGGAAACAGAAGGGTCTGCCAGATTATCGGGGATCAACGGATTGTAAGCCCGGTTGGCAACCAGCACCTCTACTACGGAAGCATCCACCGCAAAAGCGGTTCCGTGACGGATTCCTCTCGGAAAAGAAACCTGATCGGACACGTCTTCCCACGTTTCACCATGATCCAGCGAACGGACTGCACCGTAGCGATGATCACGATACTTATCAAAATACACATAAAGCGCATCACCGACAAAAAGAGGTGCCGGCCCTTCCGCCCAATACTTTCCCGTAATGGGGGCCGATACCTTCGTTGGAAAACCTTTGGCCAGATCTTTGGTACGTGTCACACGCAGGTTTTTCTCCGGAGGATTGGAGTTCTCATTCTTAACGACCATGATCAGGTCTCCCTCTTTCGGGTCTTTCACGATAGCCGCATCAATAACACTAAAATCCGGATTGAAAAACATCTTTGTCTTTGAGAAAGTGCGGAAATCCTTCGTAGTGACATAGTACATGCGATGGTTCAGTCCCTTCTCACTTTCGCTGGTGGGCACTTCTTTGTGACGTCCGGGGATAGTAGTCGCCCAAAAGATATAATACGTTTCCGAAGCTTCGTCATAAAAGACTTCCGGTGCCCAACAATTATGGGCCTTCGGTTCATGCATCATCACCGGAATAGCTTGTTGTTCGCTCCAATGAATCAAGTCACGGGAAGAGGCATATCCGATAATCCGGTCCGTCCAGCTGGAAGTCCAGACCATGTGAAATATTCCGTCGGGAGCTTGGCATATACTGGGGTCACGCATTAATTTATCTTTACCAACAGCCGGAGTCAGAAAAGAGCGTCCGCCGTTCAAAGGAGTCCAGTTCAGTCCATCATAACTGTAGGCAAGATGCAGACCGTCCTTACTGTCATTGATAAAATAAGAAAAGAGATAAGCAGTCTCACCTGCCGAGATTGTCATTACTGACCAGAGAGTTAAAGCCATCCAGGCAAATACTTTTTTCATGGTTCACCTTAAGATTAAAAAGTTTACTTCGCAAAGATATGGCATCCATCAGAAAATCAGAAATTAATGATAATGGAGATATTATCACATTCATGTAGTTTCGTACACCAACCGCCAGAAAAGCCATTTTTAGCACAATATTCTATGTATCTGTACATCTTTCTATTTTATTGATTCTCCAAAACCCCTACTTTAGCACCAGATTTTAAAACATAGTGAGAAACATATCAATCCTACATATCATGAAACAACTTTTAGTAAGTATTGCCATTGTATTCGCCTCTGTACTGACTGTAGGAGGGCAAAACTCTTCTTTCAGCCTATCCGGGACATGGGATTTCCAGATTGACCGGCAAGATGCGGGTGTGAAAGAACAATGGTTCAATAAATCGCTCGACGAATCTATCAACCTGCCCGGTTCCATGCCCGAAAAACTGAAAGGGAACAACGTAACCGCACGCACCAAATGGACAGGAAGTTTATATGACAGTTCTTACTATTTCAATCCTTACATGGAGAAATACCGGATAGAAGGGCAAGTCAAATTACCTTTCTTCCTGACTCCCGACAAACACTATGTAGGTGTCGCCTGGTATCAAAAGAAAGTGACAATTCCATCCGACTGGAAAGGGGAGCGAATCATTCTTTTCCTGGAGCGTCCGCATATCGAAACGACCGTATGGGTAAACTCTAAGAAGATGGGTATGCAGAACAGTCTTTGTGTTCCTCATGTATACGACCTGACTTCGGCAGTCACTCCCGGCAAACCTTGCCGGATCACTATCCGGATCGATAACCGAATTAAAGAAATCAATGTCGGTCCGGACTCACATAGCATCACCGACCAGACACAGGGCAACTGGAACGGTATCGTAGGCAAAATCGAACTGCAAACAACACCTAAAGTCTATTTCGATGACATACAGGTATATCCCGATCTGAGCAACCGGAAAGCGCTGGTACGTATGAATGTGAAATCCTCTTCCGCTGCCAAAGGAGAAATAACGCTTTCTGCCGAAAGCTTCAATACAGATACCCGGCATAAGGTAGCCCCTGTTCAACAGACATTCCGTATCCAGTCAGGAGACAATCGGGTAGAAATGGAACTTCCGATGGGAAAAGACTTCCTGACATGGGATGAATTCAACCCGGCACTCTACAAGCTGACGGCTACACTGAGCAGCGGCAAGCAGTCTGAAAGGAAGCAAGTGCAGTTCGGCATGCGTGATTTTAAGATAGAAGGAAAATGGTTCTACGTCAACGGACGGAAGACAATGCTCCGCGGTACAGTGGAAAACTGTGATTTCCCGCTTACAGGCTATGCGCCGATGGATGTGGCTTCATGGGAACGGGTTTTCCGCATCTGCCGCAGCTACGGACTGAACCACATGCGCTTCCACTCTTTCTGTCCGCCGGAAGCAGCTTTCATTGCTGCCGATCTGGTCGGTTTCTACCTGCAACCCGAAGGTCCCAGCTGGCCCAATCATGGTCCGAGACTGGGCAACGGACAGCCTATCGACAAGTATCTGATGGACGAAACGATCGCTTTGACTAAGGAATACGGAAATTACGCTTCTTATTGCATGCTGGCGTGTGGCAACGAACCTTCCGGTCGTTGGGTACCCTGGGTAAGCAAATTCGTCGATTACTGGAAAGCAACCGATCCCCGCCACGTATATACAGGAGCCTCTGTGGGAGGCAGCTGGCAATGGCAACCTCACAATCAATATCATGTGAAAGCCGGAGCACGCGGTCTCAGCTGGGCCGGCTCGCAACCGGAAAGCATGTCCGACTACCGTGCCAAAATCGATTCCGTGAAGCAACCGTATGTATCTCATGAGACCGGACAATGGTGCGCATTCCCGAATTTCAGCGAGATACGCAAATATACCGGAGTAAACAAGGCCAAGAACTTTGAAATCTTCCGGGATATCCTGAATGACAATCACATGGGCAGCATGGGACACGACTTCATGATGGCTTCGGGCAAACTTCAGGCAATCTGCTACAAACACGAGATTGAAAAGACACTGCGTACACCCGATTATGCAGGATTCCAACTGCTGGCACTGAATGACTATTCCGGTCAGGGAACTGCATTGGTAGGTCTTCTGGATGTCTTCTTTGAAGAAAAAGGCTATATCAACGCAGATGAGTTCAGACGCTTCTGCAGTCCGACCGTCCCATTGGCACGCATTCCCAAATTCGTGTATACCAACGATGAGACTTTCCATGCCGATATCGAAGTGTCGCACTTCGGGGCAGCCCCCTTGCAGGGAGCCAAAACCGTGTACAGCATCAAAGATGAATATGGCAAAGTATACGCTCACGGAACAGTAGGTACTCAGGACATACCTGTCGGAAATCTTTGCCAGCTGGGAAGTGTAGATATGAAACTGAACGGCATCACTACACCGCAGAAATTGAATATGGAGATTCGTATTGAAGGCAGCAACGCTATCAACGACTGGGACTTCTGGGTATATCCTGCACAGGTAGAACTGACTCAGGGGAATGTATATACTACCGACACACTGGATGCGAAGGCCATCTCCATTCTGAAAGAAGGAGGAAACGTACTGATTACGGCAGCCGGAAAAATCCAGTACGGCAAGGAAGTGAAACAATACTTCACCCCTGTCTTTTGGAACACTTCCTGGTTCAAGATGCGTCCACCCCACACCACGGGCATCTTCCTCAACGAATATCATCCGCTTTTCCGTGAATTCCCGACAGAATATCACAGTAACCTGCAATGGTGGGAACTGCTGAACAAAGCACAAGTGATGCAGTTCACCGGTTTCCCGGCAGACTTCCAGCCGACTATTCAGAGCATAGACACCTGGTTTATCAACCGGAAAATCGGAATGTTGTTCGAAGCCAACGTACTGAACGGCAAAGTGCTGATGACCAGCATGGACATCACTTCAAAACCGGAAAAACGAGTAGTTGCACGCCAGATGCATAAAGCAATTCTGGACTACATGAATTCCGACGCTTTCCGCCCGACAGCGAACATTGCTCCGGAACTGATTCAGGAACTATTCACCAAAGTAGCAGGAGACGTGAAATCTTACACCAAAGATTCGCCCGACGAACTAAAACCGAATATTAATTAAACTTATTGATTACTGATATGAAAACAATCTTCGCAGGGCTTCTGCTCCTGATGGCAACGTCTATCGGTGCTCAGGAACAAGCCCGGACATTTCAACTGGCAGACGCTCCCCGCTACAGCGAGGAAACAGGATATGGATATGACCTCGCAGCTACGCCCGAAAAAGGAAGCAAAGCTCCTTTCTTCTTCTCGGTCCGTGTGCCGGACGGCAACTACAAAGTAACCGTACGTCTCGGAAGCAAGAAGCAGGCAGGCGTAACCACTGTACGAGGTGAATCACGACGTTTATTTGTCGAGAATCTACCCACCCGGAAAGGTCAGTTTACAGACGAAACATTTGTCATCAACAAGCGGAATCCACGCATTTCCGACAAAGAATCGGTACACATCAAGCCGCGTGAAAAGACCAAACTGAACTGGGACGACAAGCTGACACTGGAGTTCAACGGTGACGCTCCCGTATGCCAAAGCATCAGCATTGAACCTGCCGACCCGTCTGTGATTACCGTATTCCTATGCGGCAACAGTACGGTGGTCGATCAGGACAACGAACCGTGGGCAAGCTGGGGACAAATGATTCCTCACTTCTTCGGCACCGACGTCTGCATAGCCAATTATGCCGAATCCGGCGAATCGGCGAATACCTTTATCGGAGCCAAACGGCTGGCAAAAGCGTTAAGCCAGATCAAAAAGGGAGATTATCTTTTTATGGAGTTCGGCCACAACGACCAGAAGCAGAAAGGACCGGGCAAAGGAGCTTACTACTCCTTCATGACCAGCCTGAAAACATTTATCGATGAGGCACGTGCCCGCGGAGCGCATCCTGTACTCGTCACTCCTACCCAGCGCCGCAGTTTCGATACGAACGGGCACATCCGCGATACTCATGAAGATTATCCGGAAGCCATACGCTGGCTGGCAGCCAAAGAAAATGTTCCATTGATCGATCTCAATGAAATGACGCGCACTCTGTATGAAGCACTGGGACCGGACACTTCCAAACGTGCTTTCGTCCACTATCCGGCAGGCACTTATCCGGGGCAGACCAAGGATATCGCCGACAATACGCATTTCAATCCTTACGGTGCTTATCAGATAGCCAAATGCGTCATCGAAGGAATGAAGAAAGCCGTACCCGAACTGGCGAAGCATCTCAAAATAGACCCGGCATATGATCCCGCACATCCGGACGACGTGAATGCGTTCCACTGGAATGAATCACCTTTCACGGAAATAGAGAAACCGGACGGCAATTAAAAGAATCCTATATTAAAGAACTATATGAGAATCAAAAACATCCTTCCCCTACTGCTGGCAGGCTCGTTTATGGTAGCGTGCACCCCGGCAAAACAAGCCGGAAACAGCTTCGAATGGGGACAGGTACCTCAGCAACCAGACTTGTCGTGGGCAGACAGCGTAGGTAGTCGCCAACTTCCCGGAGACAAGATGATTATATCCGCCAATTCTTTTGGCGCAGTAGCAGACAGCACTGTACTCAGCACGGAAGCCATTCAGAAGGCAATCGACAGTTGCGCTGTCTCCGGCGGAGGAACTGTAACCCTGCAACCGGGGTATTACCAGACAGGCGCCTTGTTTGTGAAAAGCGGTGTCAACTTGCAGATCGGCAAAGGGGTGACTCTGCTTGCCAGTCCCGACATCCACCATTATCCCGAATTCCGTTCGCGCATAGCAGGAATAGAGATGACATGGCCGGCAGCAGTAATCAACATTGTTGACGAGAAAAACGCTGCCGTCAGCGGAGAAGGTACGCTGGACTGCCGGGGAAAGGTTTTCTGGGACAAATACTGGGAAATGAGGAAAGAATATGTGGCCAAAGGGCTCCGCTGGATTGTGGACTACGACTGCAAACGGGTACGGGGTATCCTCGTCGAACGCAGTTCGGACATCACACTGAGCGGTTTCACTCTGATGCGTACAGGATTCTGGGGATGTCAGATTCTTTATTCCGACTATTGCACCATAGACGGATTGACGATCAACAATAACATCGGCGGTCACGGCCCGAGCACGGACGGCATCGACATCGACTCCTCCTGCAGCATTCTGATCGAAAACTGTGACGTGGACTGCAACGACGACAATATCTGTATCAAATCGGGAAGGGACGCAGACGGACTGCGCGTGAACCGTCCGACTGAGAATGTAGTAGTGCGTAACTGTACCGCCCGCAAAGGAGCAGGACTTATCACCTGCGGCAGCGAAACTTCGGGCAGCATCCGCAATATATTGGGCTATGACCTCAAAGCGGTCGGCACATCGACCGTACTGCGGTTAAAAAGTGCCATGAACCGTGGAGGAACCATAGAAAACATCTACATGACCCGCGTCAGCGCGGAAAATATCAGTCAGGTACTGGCGGCAGACTTAAACTGGAATCCGAGTTATAGCTACAGCACCTTGCCTAAAGAATATGAAGGCAAAGAAATTCCGGAGCACTGGAAAGTGATGCTGACTCCGGTAGAACCGCCCGAAAAAGGATATCCGCGTTTCCGCAATGTATATCTGTCGCAGGTAAAAGCGGAAAATGTAGATGAATTTATCTCTGCTTCCGGCTGGAATGATACGTTACGTCTGGAAAACTTCTATCTTTACGGCATCGAAGCGCAGACCAATAAACCGGGAAAAATCTGCTATACGAGAAACTTTAATTTATCGGGAATCACATTGGACGTCAAAGACAGGGATGCCATCGAATTAAAGGAAAACGAACAAAGTAATATCCACTTCGACTATGTTAAAACAACTACTGACCGCCGTACTGCTGGCAATCTGCCTCATTAGCGTACAAGCGCAGCCATTGACTCCTCCCGCCGGAACCTTCCGTCTGGGAATTTCGAAAGGAGCGGACAGTCATTGGCTGGCTCCTCAGGAAAAAGTAAAAGGAATCGTTTTCCTGTGGAAAGCCTTGCCGGATACCCGTGGCTTTATCCTCGAAGTAACAGTCGCTTCCTTACAGCAGGCCGACACCTTATTCTGGAGTTTCGGAGACTGCCGTCCGGACATGGATATCAATGTATTCAGTGTAGAAGGACAAGCCTTCACCTGCTACTACGGTGAAAGTATGAAACTCCGTACCTTGCAGGCCGTCACTCCCACTGACGACATCCGTCTAAGCAACGGTCATCAGGACAAGACCCCTTTGCAGCTCTACGAATCAGGAAAACGAACAGACCGCCCTGTTCTTGCAGGTCGCTGTCCGCTCACAGCAAACGGGAAGCTTTATTTCTGTTTCTACGAGCAAAACGCCCAAGCGGATTATAATTATTTCATGTTGCCGGAGCTTTTTAATAAAATGAAGAATGAACTCAAAACCAAATAAGAAAAGAATATATCTATTACTCACTCTGCTGGCCAGTTGCCTGTATTTGCAGGCAGCAACCTACAACGTCAGAGACTTCGGAGCAAAAGCGGACGGAAAGACTATTGACTCTCCCGCCATCAACCGTGCCATCGAAGCCGCGGCACAAGACGGCGGAGGCACCATATATCTTCCTGCCGGAGAATATGCCTGTTATTCCATCCGGCTGAAAAGCAACATCCATCTCTATCTGGAACAGGGCGCACGCATCATCGCCGCTTTCCCGGGCAAGGAGGAAGGATATGACCTGGCAGAGCCCAACGAGCATAATAAATATCAGGACTTCGGACACAGTCACTGGAAGAACTCGCTCATCTGGGGAATCGGTCTGGAAAATATCACCATCAGCGGTCCGGGACTGATCTATGGCAAGGGACTGACCCGTGAAGAAAGCCGTCTGCCGGGAGTAGGCAACAAAGCTATCAGCCTCAAAGACTGCCGGAATGTCACGCTGAAAGATTTCTCCATGCTCCATTGCGGACACTTCGCCCTGCTAGCCACCGGTGTGGAACATCTCACCCTGCTGAACCTGAAAGTAGATACCAACCGCGATGGATTCGATATCGACTGCTGCCGCAACGTACGCATCAGCCAATGCACGGTCAATTCTCCGTGGGATGATGCCATTGTTCTGAAAGCCTCTTATGCATTAGGACGTTTCAAAGATACGGAAAACGTAACGATCAGCGATTGCTACGTCAGCGGATTCGACAAAGGAAGTGTACTGGACGGAAGCTGGCAACTCGACGAACCACAGGCACCCGACCACGGATACCGCACCGGACGTATCAAGCTCGGAACGGAAAGCAGCGGAGGATTCCGCAACATCGCCATCACCAACTGTATATTCGAACATTGCCGGGGACTGGCACTCGAAAGCGTGGACGGCGGTCATCTGGAAGACATCGTTATCAGCAATATTACCATGAGGAATATCGTGAACGCTCCTGTCTTCCTCCGGCTTGGCGCGCGAATGCGTAGCCCCGAAGGTACTCCCGCAGGAAGCATGAAACGCATTCTTATCAGCGACATCAACGTATGGAATGCCGACAGCCGTTATGCTTCTATCATCAGCGGCGTGCCCGGAACCTATATCGAGGACGTGACTTTCCGCAACATTCATCTATATTATAAAGGTGGATATAGCGCGGAAGACGGCAAACGTGTTCCGCCCGAACAGGAGAAAGTATATCCCGAACCCTGGATGTTCGGCACGATTCCCGCCAAAGGATTTTATATCCGCCACGCAAAGAACATAACTTTCGACGGCATCCGCTTCCACTTTGAACAGCCGGACGGACGTCCGCTCTTCGTGACTGACGACGTAGAAAACATTGAATACTATCATACACCCACAGAATAATGAATAAAAAACAACTGATATTCCTCTGCATGCTCGCAGCAGGCGGAAGTGTACAAGCACAACAGTGGCCGGATGCTCCGGCAGAAGCCCGCCCCGGCACCAGATGGTGGTGGCTGGGAAGCGCTGTCGACGAGAAGAACCTGACTTACAATCTCGAAGAATACGCCCGTGCCGGCATGGGCGCCGTAGAAATCACTCCCATTTATGGAGTGCAGGGCAATGACGCCAACGATATTCAGTTTCTTTCTCCCCGATGGATGGAAGTGCTCAAACATACACAAGCGGAAGGAAAGCGCACCGGCATCGAGATCGACATGAATACCGGAACAGGATGGCCCTTCGGAGGACCGGAAGTCAGCATCGAAGAGGCAGCCAGCAAAGCTATCTTCCAGACGTATGAGATAGAGGGAGGCCAGGAAATCGTACAGGACATCAATGTAGCTGACAAGAAACAGCAACCTTATTCGGTATTGAGCCGCGTGATGGCCTATGACGGAAACGGGCGGTGCATCAATCTGACTTCCCATGTCAGGAAAGACAAACTGGAATGGAAAGCTCCCGCCGGAAAATGGAAAGTGATAGCCCTTTATAACGGCAAGACACGGCAGAAGGTTAAACGTGCCGCTCCCGGAGGAGAAGGATACGTGATGAACCATCTTTCCAAAAGTGCGGTCAAAAGCTATCTTTCCCGGTTCGACCGCGCTTTCAAAAGCAGCAAGACGAGTTATCCGCATACATTCTTCAACGACTCCTACGAGGTATATCAGGCAGACTGGACAGAAGATTTTCTGGATCAGTTCGCCCGCAGGAGAGGATATAAGCTGGAAGAACACTTTCCGGAGTTCCTGGACGAAAGCCGTCCGGAAGTCAGCCGCCGCATCATATCCGATTACCGGGAAACGATTTCCGATTTACTGCTGGAAAACTTTACCCGTCAATGGACGGACTGGGCACACAAGAACGGAAGCATCACCCGCAATCAGGCACACGGATCGCCTGCCAACCTGATTGATGTTTACGCAGCCGTAGACATTCCCGAATGTGAAGGATTCGGTCTGTCTCAATTCCATATCAAAGGATTACGCCGGGATTCACTGACCAAGAAGAATGATTCGGATCTGTCGATGTTGAAATATGCCTCTTCTGCTGCCCATATTGCTGGAAAGCCCTATACTTCTACCGAGACATTTACATGGCTGACGGAGCATTTCCGCACTTCCTTGTCGCAATGCAAACCGGATATGGACCTGATGTTCGTTTCCGGCATCAATCATATGTTCTTTCACGGAACTCCCTATTCGCCCCAAGAAGCCGAATGGCCGGGATGGCTGTTTTACGCCTCTATCAATATGAGCCCGACCAACAGTATCTGGCACGACGCTCCTTCTTTCTTCGATTATATCACCCGTTGCCAGAGTTTCCTGCAAATGGGTAAACCGGATAATGACTTCCTTATCTATCTGCCCGTCTATGATATGTGGGAGGAGCAGCCGGGACGTTTGCTGCTATTCAGCATTCATCACATGGACAAACTCGCCCCCAAATTTATAAATGCCATCCACCGCATCAACAACAGCGGATATGACGGAGATTATATCTCTGACAACTTCATCCGCAGCACCCGTTTCAAAGACGGCCAGTTAGTCACTTCCGGCGGAACCGGCTACAAAGCACTGGTTGTGCCCGCCGCCCACTTAATGCCGAATGACGTTCTGGCTCATCTGCTGAAACTGGCGCAACAAGGAGCTACCATCGTATTCCTCGAAAACTACCCGACAGACGTGCCGGGATACGGTCAGCTGGAACAGAAGCGCAAGACTTATCAACAAACGCTGCAAAAGCTGCCTTCCGTATCATTCTCCGAAACAACGGTCACCCCGGTGGGAAAAGGCAAGATCATTACAGGAACGGACTATGCACGCACTTTGGCGAGTTGCAATATTCCGCAGGAAGAAATGAAAACCAGGTTCGGACTGCAAGCTATCCGAAGGGTGAACGATAACGGCCACCATTATTTCATCTCTTCCCTCCAAGATAAAGGAGTGGATGATTGGGTGACACTGGGAACAAAAGCCGAAGCCGCTGCCCTCTTCAATCCCATGACAGGCGAATGCGGAGAAGCACGTATACGCCAGACCGGAGATCAGACACAAGTCTACCTCCAGTTGAAATCCGGTGAATCGGTGATTTTGCAGACTTATCAACAGCCGTTGACAGGCGCCAAGTCATGGAAATACATTCAGGAACAACCGTTCAGCCTCAGCCTGAATCATGGCTGGAAACTGCATTTTGCCGAAAGCCAGCCGGAAATAAAAGGTACATTCAACATCGACCGCCCTTGTTCGTGGACGGCCATTGACCATCCGGCAGCCAAAACCAATATGGGAACCGGTGTTTATTCATTGGACATCGAATTGCCTGCCTTGCAAGCTGACGACTGGGTGCTCGACTTAGGAGATGTCCGCGAAAGTGCCCGTGTCCGGATCAACGGACAGGAAGCAGGCTGCGCATGGGCAGTACCTTATCAGCTAAGGGTAGGCCATCTGCTGAAATCAGGAAAAAACCACATCGAGATAGAAGTCACCAACCTTCCTGCCAACCGAATAGCCGAACTGGACAGGCAGAGAGTGCAGTGGCGCAAATTCAAGGAGATCAATATCGTCGATCTGAACTATCGTCCGGCTAACTACGGTCATTGGGCTCCCATGCCTTCGGGACTAAATAGTGAAGTCCGGCTGATTCCGGTAGATTATTTATCTTTTTAGACACACTGAAGTTATTATCTAAATCTACTCTCAATTCAAGATAAGGCAATATACCTTGATGGGGCTGTGTCAAAACTAAGGCACAGCCCCTTCT
>NZ_KV804393.1:0-38131 GCF_001811315.1 Bacteroides sp. HMSC067B03
AAAAGGTTGTGCCAGCGTTTTGACACAACCTCTTGTTGTTTCCCAAAGTAAAGTATTTGTAACTTTAGGAATAAGTTTTTCGTTATGGCAAAGTTACATTTTTGTTCTTACATTCCTAACCAAACCTTATGAATAATGATTTGTCGTTGTCTGATTATCTTATTTCTTCTCCGGCAGTGTAACAGAAAAATAAGGGTTAGGTGTATGCTGTGCAAAGATAATTGTCTTCATTTTTTCTACAATCTCCGGATGCTGGTCGGCCACATTGTTGTCTTCGTGAATGTCCGTAGCCAGATTGTAAAGGAAAGGTACACCTTTCTTCACTACTATTTTCCAGTCTCCCATACGCACGCCGATCTGGTTTGTTTCATTGAACTCCCAATATAGGAAGTCATGTTCTTTCTGCTTTTTCTTTCCCAGCAAGGTCGGGGCGAAGGAAATGCCGTCGAAGTAATCCACTTCTTTGTTCTTGTTGGTATATTTCTTTACGTAGTTTTTTTCTCCGATGATCTCGCAGAAAGTAGGCATCAGATCGTAGAATGCGCAGATGTGATCGTTCACTGTACCTGCGGGTACGTGTCCCGGCCAACGGGCGATAAATGGAATACGGATACCTCCTTCGTAGCACTGGCGTTTCAAACCACGTAGTTTACCGTCTCTGCCGAAGAATGTAGGATCGGCTCCTCCTTCTTCGTGAGGGCCGTTGTCACTGGAGAAAATGACCAGTGTATTCTCGTCCAGTCCCTTCTCTTTCAGCTTTTTCAGCACTTCTCCTACGTAATAGTCCAGTCGGGTAATCATTCCCGCAAACTGTGCGTGTACATGTGTGATCGCATTGTATCGTGATCCTTCGCTGCCGCCATAGCTCTTGTCCGGATTGAACTTCTCCTTGTATTCATTTAAGATAGAATCTTCCGGCTGAACCAGTTCCGCATGGGGAAGGGTGTAAGTTAGTACTCCGAAGAAAGGTTGCTTGCCGTCCTGTCCGTCCAGCCATTCCATCGCTTTCTCGTGAATCATGTCGGCGGAATATTGCGGACGCTTATGATAATCGGGGCCGTACATCGGATACTTGATGTTCTCGTCCATAACGACACGTACCACTCCCGTATCACCCAGTGCCTTGCTGTAGCGGTTGAGGAAGTTAGGATAGTAGAGGTGGGCCTGGAACTGGCAGATGTAGCCGTAGTATTCATCCACTCCACGTTTGTCCGGAGTAGAACAGGAACCTTCGTAGCCTCCCGCCCATTTGCCGAACATGCCGGTAGCGTATCCGTTCTCCTTCATTATTTCGGGTAAGATGATGTGGTCGGGATCGTAAGGATGTTGCCCCACTACTGCATACTCCTTATTATTGCCATACATGATTGTAGGCGCACTCGTCCAATATTCCTTGTTACCTCGTACTTCGCAGTGTCCTGTATGCTGTCCTGTCATAAAGGAGGCTCTGGAAGGAGCACTGACAGGACTTCCTGCGTATGCCTGTGTGAAGCGCATGCCTTCGCTTGCCATCGCATCTAGATGGGGGGTGCGGATGTATGGCTGACCGTAACATCCCAGATCACCGTATCCCATATCATCGCAGAGGATGAAAAGGATATTCGGCTTTGTGTTGTTTTTCTGCGCATTGGCAGACAGACCTGAAAGAATAAGCGTGCCGCTTACTAAAGAAAATAATTTGTAATCCATAAAAAATAATGTGTTAAGATATTTATATATCAGGGGTTTTGTTGATTAATCGTCTTTGGCTGTTTCTTTTTTATGTTTCTCCTTATATTGGGTCGGGGTTTCTCCCGTGTACTGTTTGAAAGCGGTACTGAAATAGCGGGACGTCGTGAATCCCACTTTTTCCGCGATTTCCGTGAATGACATTTCCGTGCTGGTGATCAGTATCATCGCTTGCTCCATCCGGAACTTATTGATATAGTCATTCGCTCCCATATCCGTGAGCGCTTTCAGTTTGTTGTAGAGGGAAGCCCGGCTCATACCGATTTCTTTGCAGATGAAGGGTATGTCCAACTGACTGTTGTCCAGGTTCTCCTGAATGATCTTGTTCAGTTTGAGCAGGAAAGTTTCATCTGCCTGGCTGAACGTGCTTTCTTCCGGAGCGGGGATCAATCCTGCACTCAGGTATCTTTTCTTGGTGTGTTCACGGTTTTTCAACCGGTTACGGATCAGCTCCATCAGCATTTCCACTTCGAACGGTTTGGTCAGATAGGCATCCGCCCCATTCTTGTAGCCGCTCATCTGGCTTTGTTTGTCGTCTCTCGCTGTCAGCAGGATGACGGGGATGTGACTGATCGTAATGTCTTCCTTTATGTTTTTGCAAAGCTCATATCCGTTCATCCGGGGCATCATGACGTCGCTGACGATGATATCGGGAGTATGGCTTCTGATCAGTTGCAGTGCTTCTGCGCCATCCGCGGCAATCAATATCCGTTTGAAGTATTCACCCAGCGCTTTTTTCAGGAAGTCTGTCAGGTCGGGATTGTCGTCTACTACCAGAATACTATATGGAGTGGTGTCAAAACTGTCTTCCTCTTGTAGCTGTTTGCTGCTGTCGTCACTCATCAGTTCATTCAGATAGGCTTTGGGCTGGCAGATAATCTCTTCCGACTCTTGTTTCAGCGGCAGTTCGAAGAAGAAGGTAGCTCCCGATTCCGAATTGTCACGTGCACCGATAGAGCCGCCGTGCAGTTCTACCAGAATCTTGGAGTAAGACAGCCCGATACCGGTTCCGCTCTGTTCTCCCATACCCTGATAAAAGCGGGTGAAGAGCTTATGGGTGTCCACCTGTTGCAGGCCGCATCCCTGATCGGTAATGGAGACGCGTATTCTTTTTTCTTCGGACAGCAATTCGGAGGAAATGGTGATTCTCGTATCTTGCGGGCTGTGTTTCAGTGCATTGATAAGCAGATTGCTCAGGATGATTTCACACTTGTCCTTATCGAAACTCACGGTTTCGATGCGTGGGTCGAGCTGGTAATGAATATGTATATTTTTCGCTTCGCCTTCGCTGACAAAATCTTGTGATACCTGTTCGATCCATTCGTTGAGCGGATGCGGCTGTATGATCAATTTGCTTTCTCCCACTTCCATCTTACGGACATCAAGCACCATATTAATCAGATTCTTCATTCGTTGGGACTGCCGGTAGATCGCTTTCAGTGGCAGGTATTGCGTATCTCCCGGAGACAGGGATTTCAATATCCGGCTGAGTGGAGCGTGAATCAGTGTCAGCGGGGTACGTAGTTCGTGGCTGATGTTGATCAGGAAACGCACTTTCTCCTCATACACCTGTTGCTCGTGTTCCTTCATGGCCCATTTCAACTTGTCTTCTTTCCGTTTCAGTGTTCTCCGGAACATCTCGACTATGATGCCGGTGGCGAGCAGGGCACACCCCAGTGTGAACCACCAGGTACGGTACCAGGGCGGGAGTACGGTCAGTTCCAGTACTTGCTGACTGGGAATCCAGCTGCCGTCTTTGGCCGTGCAGGAAGCCATAATCTGATAATCGCCCGGTGGGAGCGAGCGGATGACCAGTTCCGGATTGTACGATTCGATCTGCTGATCGTTCAGTCCTTCTATCTGATACCGGTACACTTTCTGCCGGAAAATATCCTCTTCCTTTGACATGATGCGGATGCTTATATTGCTGTTCCAGGGAACGGAAATCCCGGTCGGGTTACCACTCAGTTCGTTGTTGGCGGATTCTCCGTTGACGATCACATCCGATAATTGTAATTTAGGAGATTCGGAGGTAAGCAGGGGCAGTTTGCTGTTGATATAGAGCAGCCCTTTGACGCCTCCCATGTAGACGTTTCCGCGTTTGCTCAGCAAACGGGGTTTGGAGAGATATTCGTTCTGAATGGCACCGTCCGATTCGCCGAACAGTACAAATTTCTTTTCTTTGATCAGCCGGGCGAAAAGCATATCGTTTGTGCCAAACCATACCTTGCCTTGCTGGTCGCATACGATGAGTGTCACTTCCGTGAATAGGTTGGTGGCAAAAGGAGTCCGTTTTCGGGTCGTGGGATCATAGTGGGTGAGCCCATAATTACTTCCTATCCAGAAATCTCCGTATTCATCGCGCGAGACGGAATTGATGACCGTATCATTATAGCACCGGAACAAGGGCTTTAGTTCATTGCTGCGATTGTCCAGCCGGTAGATACGCTTGGTGTCATTCAGGTAGGTGTAATCTCCGTGGTTGGCGATGGGGAGAAGTGTGCCGATAATGTCTTGTCCCTCCTGTTCGGTTGCGATGGAAAAGGTACGTTTGTTCAGGTCGTACTGATAGACGTGATCTCCGAGAAGCAGCACGCTGTTAGGGCTGTTCTGGTAGAGATTGACAGTCTTTCCCCGGTTACAGAGGCGTGTGGTGGTTGGCGTATCTATGATGGTGAATGGCTGCTTTTCTCCCGTAGACGGATTGAATACGAATACTCCTTGTGAGAAAAGGGAAATCAGCAGTTTACCGGGAGTAAACTGGCAGATGGATGCCACCTTGTCTTCCCATGTCGAGAGATAATGGGTAAACTTCTCTGTGAGAGGATTGAAAAGATTGACTCCGCCGCCGTCTGTTCCGATCCATATTTTATCATCAGACTCCTGGTAAAGGCTGAGAACGGTGTTGTTGCTCAGTCCCCGGTTGTTGCCCGGCACTACGTCCGTGTAGGTCACCATCGACACTTCGCGGATGCTGATCAGTCCGTTACGGATACTTCCGGCCCACATATTGTTGTTCTGGTCGTTGTAGAGGCACAGAATGGAGTTGGCGGGGAGTGAATAGTTGTCTCTTCCGGGGATGTGCTCCAGCAGGGAAAGCTGTCCGGTTTCCGGTTCGAGTACGTTGATGCCGCCTCCGTCCGTTCCGATCCACAGTTTATTCTCCCGTTCGGCAAGGCTGAGTATGACGTTGTTGCTCAGGGATGAGTTGTGGGTGGTGTATGATGCCAGTTGTTTTCCGTTCCGGTCGAAGCAATAGAGTCCGTTATTGTAGGGGGCAATCCATATCCGGTTTTTCGAGTCGATGATCATACTCATAATTTCCTTTCCGCAGTCGAAAGGAGGACGGCTGCATTTTCCTGTTTTCAGGTCGAGCAGGAGCAGACCTTGCCACCGGCTGCAACAAAGTGCGGTGTGTTCGTCCCAAAGGCTGAGAATTGTGACGTTGAAGTTGGGAAGGTCCGTCTGGTCAAATTCCTGCAGCAGGTGGAAAGAGGTGTCCCGGTAGTTATAAAAGTAAATCTTGTTTTTGGCTCCGAATAAAATACCGTCCGGGGTGGTACAGGCGGAATATGCCGTAATATTTTTCCCTTTCTCATCGGTTGGCAGGTAGAAATCGTCACTTTGCCGCTGGTAGCGTGCCACTCCTTTGTCCGTCAGAATCCAGATATTGTATTGCCGGTCTTCTACAATCTGAAGGATGAGGTCGTGGGGCAGTGAATGCGGATCGTTCGCCTGATGGGTATATTTCTTCAGCTCATGACCGTCGAACCGTCCCAAGCCGGAACGGGTGCCTATCCACACAAATCCCTGTTCATCCGTAAGGATACACCGGACGGTAGAAGGAAGACCTTCCTTCAGGGAGATCTGCTTGTAATAGTAATGCCCTGCCTGTAAAGGAAGGACACCGGCCATTTGTATGATGAATGCGATGCATAGGACGATATAGAGTCTTGTTTTCATGAGATTAGGTCGAGTAAACAGAAGCAAAGATAATGCATTCGGATGAATAATGAGTAGAATGTACAAAGAGTTTTTGGCAAAGATGGCGTTAATTTATCCATAATCTTTATCTTTGCTCGAAAATGTATGACTATGATTACCGAAGAACTACAGAAACTTTATCAGGAATATGCGGGAGTCCCCGCTGAGAATATTACAGAATTACCATCTTCCGGCTCCAACCGCCGTTATTTCCGGCTGACAGGCGTGAAAACCCTGATCGGTGTATCCGGAACGTCTGTCGAGGAGAATGATGCATTCCTTTATATGGCTGCTCATTTCCGCAAGTCCGGTCTGCCTGTTCCCGAGGTTTATATTGTTTCCGAAGATAAGAGCTATTATCTTCAGGAGGATCTGGGAGATACTCTGTTGTTTCATGCAATCGAGAAGGGGCGTGCCACCAGTGTATTCTCCGAAGAAGAAAAAGAACTGCTTCGCAAGACAGTCCGCTTGCTTCCTGCCATACAGTTTGCGGGGGCTGACGGTTTTGATTTCTCCCGCTGTCATCCGCAGCCGGAGTTCAACCAGCGTTCTATTCTGTGGGATTTGAATTACTTTAAATATTGCTTTCTCAAAGCTACCGGTATGGAGTTTCAGGAAGACAAACTGGAGGACGACTTTCAGAAGATGAGCGATGTGCTGCTGCGCAGTTCTTCCGCTACCTTCATGTACCGCGATTTCCAGAGCCGCAATGTGATGATTAAAGACGGTGAACCGTGGTTTATCGACTTTCAGGGCGGACGAAAGGGACCGTTCTATTATGATGTCGCTTCTTTCCTGTGGCAGGCCAAGGCGAAGTATCCCGATAGTCTCCGTAAGGAACTATTGCAGGAATATATGGATGCCCTGCGCAAATACCAGCCTATTGATGAGCCTTATTTCTATAGTCAGCTCCGTCATTTTGTTCTTTTCCGTACATTGCAGGTGCTCGGAGCTTATGGTTTCAGAGGGTATTTTGAAAAGAAACCTCATTTTATCCAGAGTGTTCCCTTTGCTATCCAAAACCTGCGTGACCTGCTCAAAGAAGCATATCCCGAATATCCGTACCTCTGCTGGGTATTACGCGAACTCACCGAACTCAAGCAGTTTACCGATGACCTTAAAAAACGGCAGCTTACTGTTAAAGTAATGAGTTTTGCTTACAAGAAAGGGATTCCCGATGATTCTACGGGCAATGGCGGCGGTTATGTTTTTGATTGCCGTGCGGTGAACAATCCCGGTAAGTACGAACGCTACAAGCCTTTCACGGGACTGGACGAACCGGTAATCAGATTCCTTGAAGAGGATGGAGAAATTCTCCGTTTTCTCGAATCTGTCTATGCGTTGGTGGATGCTTCGGTAAAGCGATATATGGAGCGGGGATTCAGTAACTTGTCCGTTTGCTTCGGCTGTACGGGAGGACAACACCGTTCGGTTTATTCGGCGCAGCATCTGGCAGAGCATCTGAACCGTAAATTCGGGGTGAAAGTGGAACTGGTACACCGTGAACAGAATATTGAGCGGACTTTTGAGGCTATTGTATAATGAAAGCAATGATATTTGCCGCTGGTTTGGGCAGCCGGCTGAAACCACTGACCGACACGATGCCCAAAGCTCTTGTTCCCGTAGCCGGATGTCCGATGCTGGAACATGTGATCTTAAAACTGAAAGCTTCCGGCTTTACCGAGATAGTGATTAACATTCATCATTTCGGTGAGCAGATTATCGATTTTCTGAAGACTAATAACGACTTCGGACTTACCATACATATCTCCGACGAACGGGATCGGCTGCTCGATACGGGGGGAGGAATCAGAAAAGCCCGTCTTTTTTTTGAAAACTCCGGTGAGCCTTTTCTGGTACATAATGTGGATATCCTTTCGGATATGAATCTGAAAGAACTGTATGACTTTCATATGCAGAGTGGGAGCGTAGCTACTTTGCTTGCCAGCCGGCGTACAACTTCCCGTTATCTGCTTTTTGATACGGAGCGAAAATTGCGCGGGTGGATAAACAAGGATACGGGGCAGGTAAAACCCGAAGGTTTCCACTATGATGAGTCGCTCTATAGGGAGTATGCCTTTAGCGGTATTCATGTCTTTTCGCCTGCTGTCTTCCGGTTGATGGAGGCACCGCGCTGGGAAGGCAAGTTTTCCATCATGGATTTTTATCTGGCTACTTGCGGGCAGACGGATTATTCCGGTTATCTTGCGGAGAAGTTGGAACTGATTGATATCGGCAAGCCGGAGACGTTGGCACGGGCAGAAGAATTTGTGAAAAAGCTGACATTTTAGGGCAGTCAGTACATTTGCACATTCATATAAATGAAAGACGGGAATTTTCGGAAACGGATATTGCCGCCTTTCTTTTTTTGTCTCGAAAGATGTCTGATAATGTTTGGTCGCTATAAAAAATGCGATGAAATGGACTATTTTAGACATTTTTGGAAGAATCATAGCTAAAATAGAACATCTGAAATCTTAGATATAACCTAAATTTGTGGCAGTGAATGTCAGGAAAGACCTCACTATTTATATAAAAAGGTAATCTTAATTAATAAACTTATGAGAAGCAAATTCCTATTTCTTTGTCTCTTCCTCTTTGGAATGTTGACAGCTTGCAAAGACACAAAATGGGTAGATGTTCCAACCGGTACTCCTCCCGAAGGTTCAGTTACGGGAAAGCCGGGCGAGACGGAAGACCCCGATGATCCTGATCCTACAGTGAAGACATTTATCAACTGTTCTTATATCCGTGGCGATTTTTTTGAAACGAATCGAGTTTCCGGAGCAAGTATGGGCGCCTGCAACGATTTGATTTATCTGACAGCACGTCCTTATGCCAACGGTGACCTGACTTTTGACCTGCCTGTGAATGATGCTGCCATAACGGGAGCAGCCACATATACTTCTTCTTATAGCGGTCGCAGCGGAGTACTGAAATTTGAAGGTACCGGAAAAATGAATGCCGGCGACGGTCTGTTGCACTCACCGGACGGAGCTTTCAAGAAGTTCACATTCGGTACTTATATATATGTAAGCGAATGGGTGGACGGCGCCTGCTTGTTTAAGAAGGCAGACGGAAATACTACTATCATCGCTTTCCAGCTGGGAGCAACGGAAGGCAATCTGAAACTGACTGTCGGAAGTGCTTCTGCAACAGTTACGAACAGTGCATTGAAACCGGGCGCATGGCATTATGTAGCGGTGACTTATGATGGCGGTACTGCTAAGCTATATATAGATAATAATGCTGCTACTGACTTTACAGGCTCGCTGCCTGCTTCGGTTCCTAATACCCGTGCGGATTTTGTGATGGGAGAAAAACTGAAAGGATATTTGGATGAAACATTCGTGAACAGTCTGCTGGTGGGTACACTGGGCAAAAATCCCATTTCTTTTGATACATGGAATAATACTAAAACACTTGCTTACTGGAAATATGACGATGCTGCCAAACCCGGTAAGGATTCACATACATGGGCTATCCGCCTGGAACAGATCCGCACTGCATTGAACGGACAGGCGGGCGACCGGAAGCTACGTCTGGGTATTGCCGGCGGCGAATGGCTGAAAATGGTAGGTAACGCGACAGCTCGTACCAATTTTGCCAACAACGTAAAGAAAGTGCTCGAAGAATATAATCTGGATGGTGCAGACCTTGATTTCGAATGGGCTTATTCATCCAATGATCTGGCTAATTATAGTAAGGCCATTGTACAACTGCGTGAAGTATTGGGAAAAGATGTATTCTTCACTGTATCCCTGCATCCCGTTTCTTATAAAATAAGTGCAGAGGCTATTATTGCTGCTGATTTTATCTCACTGCAATGCTATGGTCCTTCGATAGAACTTTTCTCTATGGAACGTTTCAAATCGGATGGCAAGGCTGCTGTGGAATATGGAATTCCTCAGGATAAGCTGGTGATGGGAGTACCTTTCTACGGAACTACGGGAACTGCCGGCGAACAGGCTGCCTATTTTGACCTTGTCGGCAAGGGTAATCTGACTAATACTTCTGCAGATCAATGGAGTTATGACGGAAAGAGCTATACGCTCAACAGCCAGAAGACAATTCGCGAGAAGACACAGTATGTTTGTGAAAATGGTTTTGGAGGTATCATGAGCTGGGATTTGGCTACGGACGTAGATGTGACGCACGAAATGTCTTTGTTGAAAGTTGTGAAAGAAGAGTTTGATTACTACGCCAACCCTACTGTAGAATAAAAATAGAATCTTAATTAGTAAATATAATATTATGGAAAAAAAGAAGTTCGTGAGAAAACAAGGACGCTTTGTTCTTTTTCTGATGCTCCTGTTATTGTTTCCTCTGGGTGCGTTGGCACAACAAAAATTGATAAAGGGACAGGTGGTAGACGAAATGGGAGAACCCATCATCGGTGCTACGGTCATGATAAAAGGTGTAACCGGAGGAACGATTACAGATATTGACGGTAATTTCTCTATTCAAGGAAAAGTAGGCAGTACTCTTTCTGTTACATACGTCGGATATGCTCCGCTACAGGTAAAAGTCACCAAACAGGAAGGTAACAAACTGGTGATGAAGGAAGATGCCAAAGTATTGGATGAAGTTGTGGTGGTAGGTATGGATACACAGAAAAGAAATACCATTACGGCAGCCGTTGCCACATTGAAAGATGATGCGATCGTGAATCGTCCTGTGACCGACGTTACCAGTGCTTTGCAGGGTAATATTGCCGGTTTGAACTTTGCTTCGGATGCAGTAGGCGGTGGTGTCGGCGGTGAAATCGGTGCCGATATTAAATTCAGTATTCGCGGTATCGGCTCTATCAATGGTGGCGAGCCTTATGTATTGGTGGATGGAGTAGAGCAGAGCATGCAGAATGTGAACCCTGCTGATATTGCCAGCATCAGTGTACTGAAGGATGCTTCCGCTTCTGCCGTATATGGTGCGCGTGCTGCTTATGGTGTGGTTTTGGTAACGACCAAGAGTGGTAAAAAAGAAAGAGCCAGTGTTACTTATCGTGGTACGGTAGGTTTCAGTTCACCTATCAACATGCCGAAGATGATGGATGCGTTGCAGTATGCAGCATATAATAACCAGCAGTATGATAATGGAGGAGCTTCTTCCGGTTTGCAGAAGATTTCGGATAAGACTATCGAAAAGATCAAGGGATTTATGCAAAACCCTTATTCGGCTGAATTTCCGGGAATAGAACCGAATACTACCGGTGATGACTGGGCAGGAGCTTATTACAATCAATACGGTAATACAGACTGGTTTGACTATTATTTCAAAGACAAGTCTGTCCGTCACTCTCACAATCTGAGTGTACAGGGCGGTTCTGACAAAGTGAACTACTATATCGGTATGGGATACACTTATCAGGAAGGTCTGCTGGATAAGGTACAGGATGATTTGAGCAAATATAACCTGAACACGAAATTGCAGTTTAAGACAAGTGACTGGCTGCGTTTCAACCTGAACAACAATATTACTTTGCAGATGATCAAACGTCCGATGGCCAATCAGCTGATCCTGTATAATAAGATCGGTAGCCACCGTCCGACTCAGGTGACTGAGTTGCCGGTTGAATCGGAATATAATATACCTAGCTGGAATGAAATGTTGTATCTGAAAAATTCAAATTATCAGAGAAACCGTATTTCAGATGCCTTGTCACTTTCGGCTACCGTCACTCCTTTGGAGGGATGGGATATCACCGGAGAAATGAAAATCCGTTTCGATGTGGAAAATAATGACCTGAAAATGAAAGACGACCAGAAGTATGAAACTCCTGCGGGTACTTTCAAGCCGGGTGATGCAACCAACCAGAGACAAGGATTTGCTTATCCGGGCATTAGCTGGAAAAATATGTATTTCGGCTCTTATACCCGCGGTAGCATGTTCAATTATTATTTGTCGCCTAATCTGTCCAGCTCTTATACCCACCAGTGGGGAGGTCATTTCTTCAAGGCAATGGCAGGTTATCAGATGGAGCTACAGGAATATTCGGAAGAATATATGTACAAAGATGGTATGTTGAGCAACGACATTTATTCGTTTGATAATGCCAGCGGAAACGTGATAGCAGGTGAAGCCCGTTCGCATTGGGCTACGATGGGATTCTACACTCGTCTGAACTGGAACTACAATAATATTTATTTTCTGGAGTTCAGCGGACGTTATGATGGTTCTTCTCGTTTTGCAAAGGGACATCGCTGGGGATTCTTCCCTTCATTCTCTGCCGGTTATGATATCGCCCGTACTCCTTATTTCCAGCAACTGGCACTTCCGGTGTCTCAGCTGAAAGTACGTGTGTCCTACGGTCGTCTGGGTAATCAGAACGGTGCCGGCTTATATGACTACATTGCTCAAATGCCACTGGATGCACAGGGTACCAATGCGTGGCTGTTGCCCGGTATCTCGTCTTCTACAGCTTCCAAAGGAACGATAGCCAAGACTCCGAAAATGATCAGTCCGTACATTACCTGGGAGAAGGTGGATAATGCCAACCTGGGTTTTGACCTGATGTTGTTAAAGAACCGTCTGTCGATTACCGCTGACTTCTATCAGCGTACGACACGTGACATGATCGGTCCGGCTGAGTCTATTCCGAGCATCAGTGGTATTGCTTCGGATGACCGTGCAAAAGTAAACAATGCTACTTTGCGCAATCGTGGATGGGAACTTTCCGTGAGCTGGAATGATAAACTGAAATGTGGTTTCAGCTATGGAATCGGCTTCAATGTGTTCAACTACAAGGCGGTGGTGACGAAGTATAATAATCCGGAAGGTATCATTTACAATAATCATACAGGTCTGGCTGCCAATAAAGGTTACTATGAAGGTATGGATATTGGCGAAATATGGGGGTATCGTGCAGACGATCTTTTCCTGTCGAACCGTGAAATTGATGATTACCTGAGAAATGTAAACCTGACAGCATTCAAATCGAATGATCTCTGGCGTCGCGGTGACTTGAAATATATCGATTCCAATGGTGACGGTAGGGTAGACGGAGGTAAAGGTACTTTGGCAGATCACGGAGATTTGCAGATTATCGGTAATACGACCCCCAAATATTCATTCGGTATCAATTTGAATCTGGGATATAAAGGGTTCGAAATATCTACTTTGTTGCAAGGAGTGGCTAAGAGAGATTTCCCGATTTCCGGAAGTAACTATATGTTTGGTGGCAACAACTACAACTTCAAGGAACATCTCGATTACTTCAGTACAGAAAACCCGAATGGATACTTGCCGCGCCTGACCGGTTGGAAGGATGACAAAGACTTTTTGGTAAATACCGGATATAACACTACTCGTTATCTGCTGAATGCCGCTTACATGCGTATGAAGAACCTGACGGTTGGTTATACCTTCAACAAAAAACAGTTGAGACATATCGGTATCAGTAATCTGAAAGTATATGTGACTTGCGATAACTTGTTTACTGTAACGAAACTGCCGAAACAATTTGACCCGGAAACACTGAACCAGGTAAATATGTCGGCTGGCGGCGATGCTCAAAATACGGCTCCGGGTCTGACTTCTCCTATGAAGCAGAACGGTAACGGTATGGTATACCCGATGAACCGCAACTTCGTATTCGGACTTGATTTCACCTTTTAATTAGAGAATAGCGATGAAAAAATTATATATATTATTAGTGGTAGGGGCCAGTCTCATGATGTCAGCATGTTCGGATTTTCTGGATAGAGAGCCTCTGACAACCCCCAATAGCGAGACATTCCTGTCCAATGCAAGTGCCGTGAACAACTATATCAACGGCTTGTATATCGCACTTCCTTCTTTCGGAACGTACGATATGGGAGTGCGCGGAGAAGAGAAGAATAGCGATAACATCGTGGCGGAAGTTTATGACAAGCGCCTGAACGGAGAGTTGCAGGAAAACGGGGGAGGTTCTACCGAATGGCAGAAAGGATACCAGAACCTGCGTAATGTGAATTATTTCTTTGAATACTATAAAGTGCCGGAAACCGAAGAAACAAAAGATGTGCTCTCGATGAAAGGGGAAGCTTATTTCTTCCGTGCCTATTGGCATTTCTACCTGCTGACCAGATTTGGAAGTATCCCGGTGATGGATAGCTTCTGGGACAGAAATGCAACTGTCGGTGGTTTGCAGATTCCTCCGCGCGACCGTTCGGCAGTAGCGCAGTTTATTCTTGACGACCTGAATACCGCTAAAGAATTGCTTCATCCGCGCAGCCAGTATAAAGGTTTGAGAGTGTGTAAGGAAGCAGCTATTATTATGGCTATGAGAGTGGCGCTTTATGAAGGTACCTGGGAGAAATATCACAAGGGAACGGACTTTGCCGCTGCTGAAGATAAATCGGCAGACTTGCTGGGACAGGTGCTGACACTGGGCGATGAACTGTTTGGTATGGGACTTACGCTGAACACCAAGGCTACTGACAAGAGTGCTGTGAATATAGAAGATGCTTATGCACACGTGTTCAATTCAAAAGACTTGTCGGATATGACAGAGGTTGTTTTCTGGAAGAAGTATTCGATAGCGGATGGTGTGATTCATAATTTGAGCAGTAATCTGGGAGCCGGTTATGTAGACAATAGCGGACCGGCTGGTTTGTCTCAGTCGCTGGTTGATAATTACCTGAATGCTGACGGAACTCCCATCGATCCTGCGGATGGAATTTTTAAAGATTTCAATCTGACTTTTAAGGGCCGTGACGGACGTTTGCTGGCAACGGTTATGCATTCAAACTGTAAGTTTAAGTCAACCTCACCGGAATCAAAATCGAAAGCGATGCTGGTAGAGGAATATTCGGAAGAGAACAAGTCGGTGGTGCGTCCTCCTTATCTGACTGAAGGTGGTCCGGCACGTAACGCCACAGGTTATCACATCCGTATGAGTATCGATACCACATATGTAAGTGGTCAGGGCGAAACGTCACTTCCGATGATCCGCTATGCGGAAGCACTGCTGGCTTATGCGGAAGCAGCGGAAGAACTGGGGAAATGTACTCCTGCTGTTTTGGAAAAGACCTTGAAACCATTACGCGAACGCGCCGGAGTGACTTACGCCGATCCGTCTGAAATCGATCCTAATTTTACGGACTTTGGTTATGCAATCTCCGCCAATTTGCAGGAAATCCGTCGGGAAAGACGTGCGGAACTGGCTTTACAAGGTTTCCGCCTCGATGACCTGATGCGCTGGAGAGCTCATAAACTGATTCAGGGCAAACGGGGAACCGGTGCTTATTTTGGCACAGACGGTGTGTTGTACAAAGCATTCGATCCTAAAAGTGCTGCGGATTTGAAAACGATTCTGACTACAGACGGTTGGCTGGACCCGCAGAAAGAACTTCTTCCGAGAGGCTATCAGTTTGATTCCAACCGCGATTATCTGTTACCGGTTCCTCCGAGTGAGATATCGTTGAATCATGAGCTGAAACAGAATCCGGGCTGGCAACGGAAATAGGAGAATGGAACAAGATTCATTTATGACAATTAGATAGATAAAGATATGAAGAACATATTATATAAAATACTTCCAGTATGTTTGTTGACTATCGGCCTGACGGGATGTGAGGATGAGACTAAATATCGTCCTCTGCCGGAAGCTGTACCTTTGACAATGAGCATCAATGAAAAGGCATTTGTGATGGGAGAACACTTGAAAGTGGATATCAAAGTGGAACCCGATGCCGATGGTAATGAGGTGGTGGCTAACGAAGATTTCGATATTTACTTTACGGCAAAGGCCGGAACGGATGATGTTGCGAATGTATTCGAACCGTTCAGCAGTATTGTCACTTTTCCCAAAGGAGAGAAGCAGATTCAGGTGGATTTCCCGGTGAAAACATCCGGCCTGACGGGTACTACCACGATGGAATTTGTGGCTTTTGCACGAGGATATAAGATCGCTAATTCCAGTCAGGGAATCAAGGTGTCTGATTATTATCGGATATCCATGTCTCTGGAAAATAATACAGAGAACGTGGTGACGGAAGGGGGTAAGTTTGTATTGGTTGCCAAGGTGGACAAACCGAGTTCTGTGCCTCTCGAAGTCACTATCACTCCGAAGGAAGGAGAAGAGGACAGGTATGACAATCTGCCTTCTACCCTAACCATTCCCGCAGGAAGAACTTCGGTGAAGAGTGCTGCCGTGACTATCAAACAGGACTATGAAATGACAGGTGACTTGCAGTTGGTATTGAATATGGAGAGTAATTCTTCTGCCAATCCGATGACCGCTTCTACCTTGATGATTACCATGACAGACCTGGAATCGATGGCTGATCCTGATTTGTATGATATGACAACTGTATATGAGAATCCGAATATCATGTTTATTTCTTATGATGATGACTGGTTTACGGGTAAAGAGACGGCTAAGATGGATGAAGGAACAGCACATCCGAATGCGGAACTGGGCAGCCAGTGGAAGTTTGATTATGCAATCGAGTTCCATAAAAACTCGACATCGGGAGATTATCAAAAATTAGGTAATGCAACGGATGCCAATAGAGGAAGTGTTTTAAAGATTGATTGGACCAAATATGCGAAAGTCACTGATGAGGGTGAACTGAATATTTGTGTAGGTGTAGAAGGTACTAATTACGGAACAGCAGGAATACATTGCTGTAAATCTTTAGGACAGATGTGGGCACAGAATGTAACTCGTATTTATCCGGGTATGCGTATTGAAATGAAAGTTCGCTTAGGAGGTAATAGAACAGGGTTTGTACCAATGATAGAGGTGAAGAATCCAGCAACAGCCACTACGTGTAAAGAAGCCAAGCAATCAATCTGTATACTTAAGAATGTTTCTGGTTCTGCAATCACTCAGTCGGTGAGGGGAGAGGCTATCAGTGATGCAAAGAGTGTAGTAACCGCTATTCCTAAGGTAGAAGATTATAATATTTATTGGGTGGAACTAGTCGATGAAAGTACGATAAAGTTAGGTATCAATGGTTCTACAACTTTGGAAGTCACAAGGGATATGTTGGATTCATGGCCTTTTACCAAAGCTTCTACAGGGACATCAATTGGAGCGAAGGGTCTTTATTTAGTAATGCGAATGGACTTGTTCGGAGAAGGTAATAGTGTTTCTTCTGAACTTCCGGCAGGTTGGGATACTGAACTGAAATCAATTAATCCTGCCAATTATGCAACGGAAGGTCCGAGAATGGAAATAGATTGGATTCGTTTCTATGTAAATGATAACTATAAACGGGAAGCGGATGAACTGGTGAACAGAGACTATAAAGTTTCGGCTCCGGGCAAGTTCTACCAGTTCTATTAATTTCTGGTTTTCTTTGAACCGTTTTCAATAGTACGAAATAAGTTCAATGCCGGAAGACCGTCGTACAACAGCGATCTGCTTCCGGCATTTGCACTCATTCGGGCGGAAATAAAGAATATTGTAAATACATTAGCTATTTGTATACATTGATTTTACATATGTTCCTTATCTTTGCCATTGTAATCTAAATAAATTAATCATTATGGAAAACCTGCAATCAAACTTGCTTTATTCTCTGGCAGGAGCAGCGGCTGTTGCTTCGCTTGCATCTTGTGCAAATAAACAGAAATCGACAGAACAAAAGCCATTGAACATCGTTTACATCATGACAGATGACCATACAGCTCAGATGATGAGTTGCTATGACACCCGCTACATGGAAACACCGAACCTGGACCGCATCGCGGCGGATGGTGTACGTTTTACTCAAAGCTTTGTGGCTAATTCATTAAGCGGTCCCAGCCGTGCCTGTATGATTACGGGGAAACATAGCTGTGCCAATAAATTCTATGACAATACCACTTGCGTATTCGACAGTACTCAACAGACTTTCCCGAAGCTTCTGCAAAAGGTAGGTTATCAGACTGCATTGGTAGGAAAATGGCATCTGGAAAGTTTGCCATCCGGATTCAACTACTGGCAGATAGTTCCCGGACAGGGAGATTACTATAATCCTGCCTTTATTACGCAAGACAACGATACTATCCAGAAGCATGGATATATCACGAATCTGATTACCGACGACGCTATCGACTGGATGGAAAACAAGCGTGATCCGGAGAAACCGTTCTGCCTGTTGATTCATCATAAGGCAATTCACCGTAACTGGATGGCGGATACCTGTAACCTTGCTCTCTACGAGGACAAGACATTCCCGTTGCCGGATAATTTCTTTGACGATTATGAAGGTCGCCCTGCTGCGGCTGCTCAGGAAATGAGTATCGTGAAGGACATGGATATGATTTATGATTTGAAGATGCTTCGCCCGAATGAGAAGTCACGTCTGAAATCACTTTATGAGAGATTCCTCGGACGTATGGATGAAGGGCAGCGTGCCGCATGGGATAAGTTCTACGCTCCGATTATCGATGATTTCTACAAACAGAATCTACAAGGAAAAGAGCTTGCCAACTGGAAATTCCAGCGTTACATGCGCGACTATATGAAGACCGTGAAGTCTCTTGATGATAACGTAGGGCGTGTGCTCGATTATCTGAAAGAAAAAGGTTTGCTGGACAATACACTGGTAGTCTATACTTCCGATCAGGGCTTCTACATGGGTGAACACGGCTGGTTTGACAAGCGTTTCATGTACGAAGAATCCATGCGTACACCGCTTATCATGCGTCTGCCGAAAGGTTTCGACCGCAGGGGAGACATCACAGAAATGGTACAGAACATCGATTATGCGCCTACTTTCCTCGAACTGGCAGGAGCAGAGATTCCCGCAGACATTCATGGAGTATCACTGTTGCCTCTGCTGAAAGGAGAACATCCGCAGGACTGGAGAAAGTCACTGTACTACCACTTCTACGAATATCCTGCCGAGCACATGGTGAAACGTCACTATGGAGTGCGTACGGAACGCTATAAACTGATTCATTTTTATAATGATATCAACTGGTGGGAACTGTATGACATGCAGGCAGACCCGACAGAAATGCACAACCTTTATGGTGAGGCTGAATATGAACCGGTAGTAAAGGAACTGAAAGACGAACTGCTGAAACTACAGGAACAATATAATGACCCCGTCCGCTTTTCTCCGGAAAGGGACAAGGAATAACCCCCGAATAATACAATGACAAGAACGATTTTAATATTACTGATAGGCTTTCTGTCTTCGATGGTAGCCGGATGTAGCGATACTAACTTGACACATGACATACCCTTGGTTCCACGCCCGGCACAAATGGTGCCGGGTAGCGGAAACTACCTTTTCTCCGGTAAGACAGTATTTGCCGTAGAAAATGAGGAGCAGGCGGAAGTGGCGCGCGGCTTTATAGCTTTGTTTACCCGTGCGGCAGGTTTTACTCCGAAGTTGACCGTAGGTGATGATGCAGAAAAGGGAAATGTCCGTTTCCAGACAGATGCAACTTTGAAGAGTGAAGCGTATACGCTGGAAGTGTCTCCAAAAGAAATTATAATTGAAGCATCGGATGCCAAAGGATTCTTTTATGCTTTGCAGACGATTCGCCAGTTGCTTCCGGCAGCTATCGAAAAAGAGGAAGTGGCGGATAAGAAGGTAAAATGGAGTATTCCGGCAGTGAGTATTCAGGACGAACCGCGGTTTGGTTACCGGGCATTACTGCTGGATGCGGCACGTTACTTTATTCCTAAAGAGAATGTATTGCGAATCATCGACTGTATGGCGATGCTGAAAATAAACACGCTTCACTTTCATCTGACAGATGATAACGGCTGGCGTGTGGAAATCAAAAAATATCCCCGTCTGACGGAAGTAGGTGCCTGGAGGGTGGATCGTACAGGACTGCCTTTCCCTGCCCGGCGTAATCCGGAACCCGGAGAACCGACCCCGGTAGGAGGCTTCTATACACAGGAAGATATAAAGGAAATGGTGGCCTATGCAGCCGAACGCCAGATAGAAGTAGTGCCGGAAATTGATGTGCCTGCACACAGTAATTCGGCATTGGCGGCCTATCCTCATTTTGCCTGTCCGGTGGTGAAGGAGTATATCGGAGTGCTTCCCGGTTTGGGAGGACGGAACTCCGAAATTATCTATTGTGCCGGAAACGACAGCGTCTACACTTTCCTTCAGGATGTGATGGACGAGATTATGGCCTTGTTCCCTTCCCGGTATATTCATATCGGAGGCGATGAAGCCCGCAAGACTTATTGGGGGAAATGCCCGTTGTGTCAGGCACGGATGAAAAAAGAGAAACTGGCCAATGAAGAGGATCTGCAAGGTTACTTCATGAAGCGGATGAGCGAGTATGTACGCGGCAAAGGCCGTGAAGTGATTGGCTGGGATGAACTGACTAACAGTAGTTTTTTGCCGGAAGATGTCATTGTCTTGGGTTGGCAGGGATACGGACAGGCTGCCTTGAAGGCTGCCGAACAGGGACATCGTTTCATTATGACTCCCGCACGCATCATGTACCTGATTCGTTATCAGGGGCCGCAATGGTTTGAGCCGCTGACGTATTTCGGCAATAACACGCTGAAAGATGTGTATGACTATGAGCCGGTTCAGAAAGATTGGAAACCGGAATATGCGGATCTGCTGATGGGAGTACAGGCTTGTATGTGGACGGAGTTCTGCAATAAGCCGGAGGATGTGGATTACCTCGTATTCCCGCGTCTGGCAGCTTTGGCGGAAGTGGCGTGGACACAGCCGGAAAAGAAAGACTGGGCTTCGTTCCTCAAAGGAATGGACTCGTTCAATGAACACTTGGCAGCCAAAGGAATAGCGTATGCTCGTTCGATGTACAATATACAGCATACGGTGAAGCCGGAAGACGGAGCACTGAATGTAACACTGGAATGTATCCGTCCGGATGTGGAAATCCGTTATACGGTAGATGGAAGTAAGCCGACAGCTGCTTCGCCGCTCTATGAACAGCCGCTGGTTGTAAAGGATGCCCGGACAATCAATGCTGCAACATTTGCCGGTGGAGAGCAGATGGGGAAAATATTGACGCTTCCGGTACATTGGAATAAGGCAACGGCCAAACCGTTGCTGGGCAATAAAGCGAATGAAGCTGTGCTGAGTAACGGAATCAGAGGAAGCCTGAAACAGACGGACTTTGAATGGTGCTGCTGGACAAGAAACGACCGCTTCTCTTTCACTGTGGATTTGCTGCAAAAGGAGAAGATGAACACGTTGACGATCGGTTGTATTACTAATTATGGAATGGGAGTGCATAAACCGAAATCCATCAAGGTAGCTGTTTCGGACGATCAGGCGACTTATCGGGATATCAACGAATTGAAATATACTCCCGAAGAGATATTCCGTGAGGGAACTTTTGTCGAAGACCTTTCGGTAGATATGAGGGGAACCGTTGCCCGCTATGTTCGGGTGACCGTGGAAGGAGCGGGAGAATGTCCGTTCAACCATGTCCGTCCCGGACAAAAATCAAGAGTCTATTTCGATGAACTGATAATCGAATAACCAGTTACTAAATAACTAATATAATAACGATGAAATTAAAGAAACGAACTTTTTTAATCTTGATGGTAGCACTGACTGCTACCTTCGCTTCGGCTCAGAAACAGTCGCAGCCGGAGTGGCAGAGCCAGTATGCTGTAGGACTGAATAAACTCGCTCCCCATACCTACGTATGGCCTTATGCCGACGCTTCCGATATTGAAAAACCGGGAGGATATGAAGAGTCTCCTTATTATATGAGCCTGAACGGAAAGTGGAAATTCCACTGGGTAAAGAATCCGGATAACCGCCCGAAAGACTTCTACCAGCCTTCTTATTATACCGGAGGATGGGCGGATATTAATGTGCCCGGCAACTGGGAACGACAGGGATATGGAACAGCGATTTATGTTAACGAAACTTATGAGTTTGACGATAAGATGTTCAACTTCAAGAAGAATCCGCCGTTGGTACCATTTGCCGAAAACGAAGTCGGTTCTTATCGTCGTACATTCAAAGTACCCGCCGACTGGAAAGGACGCCGGGTAGTACTTTGCTGCGAGGGTGTGATTTCTTTCTATTATGTATGGGTGAACGGGAAGTTGCTCGGCTATAATCAGGGATCGAAGACGGCTGCCGAATGGGACATTACCGATGTACTGAGTGAAGGTGAGAACGTGGTGGCGCTGGAAGTATATCGCTGGAGTTCGGGTGCTTATCTGGAGTGTCAGGATATGTGGCGCCTGAGCGGTATCGAACGGGATGTTTACCTGTATAGTACTCCCAAACAGTATATTGCTGACTATAAAGTAAGTGCCTCTCTTGATAAAGAGAAATACAAAGAGGGTATTTTCAATCTGGAAGTGACGGTAGAAGGACCTTCTGCCACAGCCGGCTCCATTGCATATACACTGAAAGATGCTTCGGGAAAAGCTGTGTTGCAGGATGCTGTCCGGATCAAATCCCGTGGATTGAGCAACTTCATCGCTTTCGATGAGAAGAAGATTGCGGAAGTAAAAGCGTGGAACGCGGAGTATCCTAATCTTTATACTTTGGTGCTCGAACTGAAAGACGCACAAGGAAAGGTGACTGAACTGACCGGATGCGAGGTTGGTTTCCGTACTTCGGAAATCAAGGACGGACGTTTCTGCATCAATGGTGTTCCGGTGCTGGTGAAAGGAGCGAACCGTCACGAACATTCACAACTGGGACGTACCGTAAGCAAAGAACTGATGGAGCAGGATATCCGACTGATGAAACAGCATAATATCAATATGGTGCGTAACTCACATTATCCGACTCATCCGTACTGGTATCAGCTTTGCGACCGTTACGGGCTGTATATGATTGATGAGGCGAATATCGAATCGCATGGTATGGGATACGGACCTGCTTCCCTCGCAAAAGACAGTACCTGGCTGACTGCCCACATGGACCGTACGCACCGTATGTACGAACGTTCCAAGAATCATCCGGCTATCGTGATCTGGTCGCTGGGGAATGAAGCCGGCAACGGTATCAATTTCGAACGTACTTACGACTGGTTGAAATCAGTAGAGAAAGGCCGCCCCGTGCAATATGAACGTGCCGAACTGAATTATAATACGGACATTTATTGCCGTATGTATCGAAGTGTGGACGAAATCAAGGCTTATGTGGCTAAAAAAGATATTTACCGTCCCTTCATCCTCTGTGAATACCTGCATGCTATGGGGAATAGTTGCGGTGGAATGAAAGAGTACTGGGACGTTTTTGAAAATGAGCCGATGGCGCAAGGTGGCTGCATCTGGGACTGGGTAGATCAGAATTTCCGCGAGATAGACAAAGACGGGAAGTGGTATTGGACTTACGGAGGTGATTACGGACCGGAAGGAATCCCCAGCTTCGGTAATTTCTGTGGCAACGGTCTGGTGAACGCTGTGCGTGAACCACATCCGCATCTACTTGAAGTGAAGAAAATTTATCAGAACATCAAAGCGACTCTATCTGACCCGAAGAACCTGAAGGTCAGCATCAAGAACTGGTATGACTTTTCTAATCTGAATGAATATATCCTGCATTGGAATGTGAAAGGGGAGGATGGAACGCTACTTGCCGAAGGTACGAAGGAAGTGGACTGTGAGCCGCATGCTACAGCAGAGATTCTGCTGGGCGCTGTCAAACTTCCGGCTTCTGTACGGGAAGCTTATCTGAACCTTAGCTGGAGCCGCAAAGAGGCTGCTCTGCTGGTGGATGCCGACTGGGAAGTGGCGTACGACCAGTTTGTACTTGCCGGTAATAAAAATGCCACGGCTCACCGCCCGCAGAAGGCAGGAGAAACAGCTTTCGTTGTAGATAAGAACACCGGAGCACTTTCTTCTCTGACTTTGAATGGGAAGGAACTGCTGGCTGCCCCCGTCACTTTGAGTTTGTTCCGTCCGGCTACGGATAATGACAACCGGGATCGGAACGGTGCTCGTTTGTGGCGTAAGGCAGGATTGAACAATCTGACTCAGAAGGTGGTATCGCTTAAAGAAGGTAGGACATCGGCTACTGTCCGTGCTGAGATTCTCAACGGGAAAGGACAGAAAGTAGGAATGGCTGATTTCGTTTACTCGCTCGGTAAGAATGGTGCCTTGAAAGTACATACAACTTTCCAACCTGATACGGCTATCGTGAAGTCAATGGCTCGTTTGGGGCTGACTTTCCGTATGGCGGATACGTATGACCAAGTTTCTTATCTGGGACGTGGCGATCATGAGACGTATATCGACCGTAATCAGTCCGGCAGGATAGATCTGTATGACACGACCGTAGAACGGATGTTCCACTATTACGCAACGCCGCAGTCAACAGGTAACCGGACGGATGTGCGCTGGGCTAAACTGACGGATCAGGCAGGTGAAGGTGTATTTATGGAATCGAATCGTCCTTTCCAGTTTAGTATCATCCCCTTCTCGGATGTACTATTAGAGAAGGCACACCATATTAATGAGCTGGAGCGTGACGGAATGATGACTATACATCTGGATGCTGAACAGGCAGGAGTGGGAACAGCAACCTGCGGACCGGGTGTATTGCCGCAATATCTGGTACCGGTGAAAAAACAGAGTTTTGAATTTACGCTTTATCCGGTAAAATAACCGGTGGTACTGATTGCATTTGAATAGAAATATTGCATTGAGATAGAATATAAAGGAGCGAATGGCATGGATTTAGCGAAGTTTAATGAAAAGTGCTTCGGGAAAGTCATGAAATTCACTCCTTTATAATTATCTTTGTCTCATTAGCATTAAATCAATATTTATTATGATGAACAAACTACTAATTTCTCTCTTTTTATCTTCTGTGATAACGTTGGGCGGCTGTGGACTGACGAAAGAAAACTACTATGTGAAGCATGTTGAATTTCCACAGGATGCGACCCTCGAACAGAAAATAGATATGGCAGCAAGGTTGGTTCCTACTCCCCAACAGGCTGCGTGGCAACAAATGGAGCTGACTGCTTTTCTGCATTTCGGCATCAATACGTTTACCGGACGGGAATGGGGCGACGGCAAGGAAGATCCTGCTATCTTTAACCCTACGGAACTGGATGCGGAACAATGGGTACGCAGCCTGAAAGACGCGGGATTCAAAATGGTACTTCTCACGGCAAAGCATCATGATGGCTTTTGTCTGTGGCCTACCGCTACTACGAAACACTCGGTAGCTTCTTCTCCCTGGAAAAACGGTCAGGGAGACGTAGTGAAAGAACTGCGTAAGGCTTGTGATAAATATGATATGAAGTTCGGAGTATATCTTTCTCCATGGGACCGGAACGCGGAATGCTACGGAGACTCTCCTAAATACAATGAGTTCTTCATTCAGCAATTGACAGAGTTGCTCACTAATTATGGTGAGGTACACGAAGTATGGTTCGACGGTGCGAACGGAGAAGGACCGAACGGAAAGAAGCAAATCTATGACTGGGATGCTTTCTATAAGACCATTCAGAAGTTGCAGCCGAAAGCGGTTATGGCAATTATGGGTGACGATGTCCGTTGGGTAGGTAATGAAAAAGGCTTGGGACGCGAAACGGAGTGGAGTGCAACGGTACTGACTCCGGGAATCTATGCCCGTTCTGAAGAAAACAACAAGCGGCTGGGTGTCTTTAGCAAAGCGGAAGATCTGGGAAGTCGTGCGATGTTGGAAAAGGCAACGGAATTATTCTGGTATCCTTCGGAGGTGGATGTGTCTATCCGTCCGGGATGGTTCTATCATGCGGAGGAAGACAGCAAAGTGAAGTCATTGAAGCATCTGGCTGATATCTATTTCCAGTCTGTGGGTTATAACTCGGTACTCTTGTTGAATATTCCTCCCGACCGCAGAGGCTTGATTAATGAAGCGGATGTACAGCGGTTGAATGAGTTTGCTGCTTATCGGGAGAAGATATTTACCAACAACCGGGTAGAAAAAGGAAGAAAAGACTGGGAGGCCGTTTCCGGAAGCGAGGCTGTCTATTCTTTGAAGCCGGAGTCAGAAATCAATGTTGTGATGATACAGGAAGATATTACGAAAGGACAACGGGTAGAGTCTTTCACAGTAGAGGCATTGACGGAAGAAGGCTGGCAGGAAGTTGCGAAGGGAACGACTGTAGGATATAAACGTATGGTACGTTTTCCAGCGGTAAAAGCCAGCCAGCTGCGGGTGAAGGTCAATGAGTGTCGTCTGACGGCTCATATCAGTCAGGTAGGAGCTTACTATGCAGAATCTCTGGAAGAAGAGAACCGGACGGAAAACTGGAATAATCTGCCTCGTGCCTCCTGGAAACAGGTAGCTGCTTCTCCATTGACAATTGATTTGGGTAAAGAGGTCGAAATCTCCGCATTCACGTATGCGCCTCTGAAAGCAGAAGCGAAACCGACGATGGCTTTCCGCTACAAATTCTATGTGAGCGCAGATGGCAAGAACTGGAAGGAAGTGCCTGCAAACGGTGAGTTCAGCAATATCATGCACAATCCGTTGCCGCAGACTGTTACTTTCGGTCAGAAGGAAAAGGCACGTTTTATCAAACTGGAGGCTACTACCCCTACAGCTACAACGGCGCAAGTAGAAATGAACGAAATCGGAGTGACCGTAGCTCCTTGATATGAACCTTATTAAAAAGTTAACCAGACTTTCATTCTAACCTAATAATTTATCAAAAGACAAGATGAGAAAAGAATTTTATGGCATATTGCCTTTAGCATTAACCTCCTGTTTGGCGTCTCATGCCACTGCTCAGGAAAAGCAGTCCAATCGTCCGAATGTTGTTTTTATCTATGCAGATGATATCGGTTACGGCGACTTGAGTTGCAACGGGGCAAAGACTATCCATACTCCCAATGTAGAGCGTCTTGCCAAGATGGGAGTGCGTTTTACGAATGCACACAGTGCGGCTGCTACCAGTACGCCTTCCCGCTACGCGATGCTGACCGGTGAATATGCGTGGCGAAAAGCCGGAACAGGTATTGCTGCCGGAGACGCTGCGGCTATCATCCGTCCGGAACGCTATACGATGGCAAACTTGTTTAAGGATGCCGGATATAACACAGGTGTCGTAGGTAAATGGCATCTGGGGCTGGGCGACAAAGGCGGAGAGCAGGACTGGAACAAGCCTTTGCAACCGGGAACCAACGATATCGGCTTTGAATACTCATTCATTATGGCAGCTACGGGCGACCGTGTACCTTGTGTGTTTGTCGAGAATGATCAGGTGATCAATCTTGATCCGAACGACCCGATTCAGGTAAGCTACAAGGCGAACTTCCCGGGAGAACCGACCGGAAAGGATAACCCGGAATTGCTGAAGATGCACCCTTCTCACGGACATGATCAGAGCATCGTGAACGGTATTTCCCGTATCGGATATATGAAGGGCGGAAAGTCGGCACTCTGGCAGGACGAGAAAATTGCGGAGACACTGACAGGAAAAGCCGTTTCCTTTATTGAAGGACACAAGTCTGCTCCTTTCTTCCTGTACTTTGCTACGCAGGATGCGCATGTGCCCCGTGTTCCGTCTCCACAGTTTGCAGGGAAGAGCGGCATGGGCCCTCGCGGCGATTGTCTGCTCGAATTTGACTGGTCGGTAGGAGAAATCCTGAATACACTTGAACGACTGGGCTTGGACAAGAATACATTAGTGATTCTTTCCAGCGATAACGGTCCGGTAGTGGACGACGGATACAAGGATCAGGCAGTAGAATTGCTGGGCGACCATACTCCGGGCGGTATTTATCGCGGAGGAAAGTACAGTTCTTTCGAAGCCGGTACACGTATCCCTTGTATCTGGAGCTGGCAGGGCGTGATTCGTCCGGGAACCGTTTCGGATGCGTTGCTTTGTCAGATCGACTGGTTTGCTACCTTCGCCGAAATGCTGAATGTCCGCTTGCCGGAAGGTGCGGCACCGGATAGCGAACCGATGCTGAAAGCATGGACAGGCAAACAGAAGAAGGGACGCGAATGGCTGGTACTTCAGAATGCCCAGAATAACCTGTCGGTGACAGACGGCAAATGGAAATATCTCCGTCCGGGAAATGGACCCGCATATCTGAAAGCGGTGAATATCGAGTTGGGAAACAGTAAGGAGCCGCAGCTTTATGATTTGAAGAAAGATCCGGGCGAGAAGAATAATGTGGCGGATCAGTATCCGGAACAGGTAAAGAAGATGGCAGAACAGCTGGAGAAAATTGTAGATGGACGTTACGGTCTGCCATTATAAAAGAAATGCTTAGAGAGTAGCAGTGGGACTGGCGGCCTTGATTTCTTGTAAATCAGGCGCCAGTCTTTTTTTTAAACCAAACGAGGGTTTTCACTGTTATCCTACTATAAACATGATATATAAAGATAAAGCTTATGTTAGTAGTCGATTTAGGAAAGTGGATGAACAAAATCCTGATAGATTGGGGGATGGACCCGAAGGTTGCCGATCGCTTTGATGAAACAATTATTGCCATACTGATGATAGCGATTGCTGTCGTACTGAATTATCTTTGTCAGGCGATTCTGGTGGGAGGTATGAAGCAGTACACCCGCAGGAAACCGCATCTCTGGAATACGTTGTTGATGAAGCGTAAGGTGTTTCATAACCTGATTCATACAATTCCTGCCATCCTTGTCTATGCCCTGTTGCCGATGGCTTTCATGCGCGGTAAGGAACTGTTGCTGATTTCGCAGAAGGCTTGTGCCATTTATATTATCTTTTCCCTGCTGCTGGCCATCAACGGGATTCTGCTGATGATAATGGATATCTATGATGGAAAGGAGACGATGAAGAACCGGCCTATGAAAGGGTTTATTCAGGTGCTTCAGGTACTTCTGTTTTTCATCGGAGGGATTGTGATTATCGCTATTATTGTGAATAAATCGCCTGCCAGTCTGTTTGCAGGATTGGGTGCTTCGGCAGCTATCCTGATGCTGGTATTCAAGGATTCCATTTTGGGATTTGTGGCAGGTATTCAGCTTTCCGCCAATGATATGGTGCGTCCGGGAGACTGGATCACACTTCCTTCCGGTGCTGCGAATGGCACGGTGCAGGAGATTACGCTTAACACGGTGAAGATTCAGAACTTTGATAATACGATTTCTACAGTTCCTCCTTATACACTGGTCAGCAGCCCTTTCCAGAACTGGCGTGGAATGAAGGAGTCCGGCGGACGGCGGGTGATGAAGAATATCACACTGGATTTAACTACCCTCCAGTTCTGTACGCCGGAAATGCTCGACCGCTATCGGAAAGAGATTCCTTTAATGGCGGATTATCAGCCGGAGGAAGGGGTGGTGCCTACCAATTCGCAGGTTTATCGGGTGTATATCGAGCGGTATCTTTGTAGCCTGCCTGTGGTGAATCAGGATTTGGATTTGATTATCAGTCAAAAGGAGGCTACCATGTACGGAGTACCTATTCAGGTTTATTTCTTTTCCCGCAATAAGGTATGGAAAGAATACGAACGGATTCAGTCGGATATCTTTGATCATCTGCTGGCGATGGTGCCGAAGTTCGATCTGAAGGTATATCAATATTCGGACTAACTTCGTTCAGGTTAACTTCCGGGGGGGATGTCTTTGCCACTGGCTTAGCACATCTTTGCCACCGTAGTGGCACAACTGTGCCAATGCGATGGCACGACAGTGCCAATACGGTGGCATAGTTGTGCCAACACGGTGGCACAAGCCTTTTGTCCGGATGTTACGGATAGTCGTCCGGTATGTCCCGTCAGTAGGCAAAGGGGATGGCTTTTCCTCCCTGTCTATGTTCCTGTAAAATAGCTGGTAGCAGTGGATTTATTGCCTTTTATCTGTCGGTTAGTATACGATCAGTTCAAAATCTGCGTATATGGGGAGATGGTCACTGATTCCTCCTTGATATTTCATTCCTTTGTAGGTACGAAAAGGTTCGTCGTCGCCGTACTTCTTGTCTTCAGTCAATAGAAAAGGAAGGCGGGCAACGTTTGCTTTGCTTTCCTTGGTGAAGAAGCTGGAGGAGGTATCGAGTAAAGTGCCGGATACGATCAAGTGATCGAGTAACCCCCATTCTCCATGATATTTATAGGAGCCGAAATTACGGGACATCGCTTTCCGGGCAAGTAGATGACAAAGCTTGGAAGGGGGAGGGGAGGTGGTTGCCGGTTGAGGCTCTGTCGATGATGGAGAGCCGGATGAAGTGGTGGCTTCGTTGGGCGGCATGGTGGCTTCTAATATTTCTTTGACGGATTTATTGGTTGGGTAGTCATTGAAATCTCCCATGATGATCAGCTGTGGATGAAGACGGATACTCAGAAGGCTGTCGGCTTCCGTGCGCAGTATTCGGGCAGCATGGAGCCGGTAAGGTTCGGATTCTTTGGCTCCGCCGGATCGGGACGGAAGGTGGCAGACGATTACATCGAGTGTGTCTCCGGTTAATAATAGTCCGCTGACATGTAATAAGTCTCTTGTAGGGCGATGTTGCTTGAAAGAAGGGATCGGGATGGAATGAAAAGATATTAATTTGAACAGGTCACGTTGATATAGTAAAGCAACATCGATTCCTCTCAGATCGGGAGAATTTGTCATGACGTAGCGATAATTCAGTTCCTTTAAGGGAGAGCGCTGTGTGAGGTCACGCAATACACTGTCGTTCTCTACTTCGCAAAGACCTACAAGGGCAGGTGGATTCCATTCGCCGATAGCAGTAATGACGCGGGCTATGTCGGCCAGCTTCTTTTTATATTTGGTGTAGTTCCAGTGGCGGATGGCGTCGGGAAGGAATTCGTTATCGTTCTTTAGTGTGTCATGATGCGTGTCGAAGAGGTTTTCTACATTCCAGCTCATGACACGAAAAGGAACTCGCTCTTCGTCGGAAGACTTCTTTTGGGAAATGAACTGCTTGTTCGTGGACGATTCTTTTCCACTGAAAGAAACTTGTCCTGTGATATATGAGGAGGTAAAAAAAAGCATCATAAAAAAGATTACGGTGATAGCAAGTCTTTCTGTGCTACCACCATAATCTTTTCTATCATGTCTTATCTGACTGTTATTTCTTGGCAGGAACATGTGCCAGAATATCCAACAAATGCTTCCAGAACTTCTCAACGGAAGGAATGTGCATCCGTTCGTCGGGAGAGTGCACTCCGGTAAGGGTCGGTCCGAAAGAGATCATATCTAATGTCGGATACTTGTCGAGGAACAAACCGCACTCCAGTCCTGCGTGAATTGCTTTCACTTTCGCATCTACACCGAAAAGCCGTTTGTAAGATTCTGCTGCCACTTCGAGGATTGCTGAATGAGGGTTGGGTTTCCATCCCGGATAACCTTCGCCGAAGGTGACATTGGCACTTGCCAATTGGAAGACGGCACGAACTGTATTTGCCATGTCATTGCGTGCGGATAGGATAGAACTGCGTTGACTGGTTTCGATGCGGATGATATGGTTTGGTTTCATTTTGACAGAAGCAAGATTAGTCGAAGTTTCTACCAGTCCGGGGATGTCTTGGCTCATGGCATATACACCGTGAGGAGCAGCATACAATGCTTTCAGCAAGCGGGCGGTAGTATCCTGGTCGATAGCCGTTTTACGAGGAGTTTCCGATTCAAGAACCAGTTTCAGGTCCGGTTCGGTAACGGATAGTTCGTTTTCCACTTCGCTGGTAAAGATGTTCAGTTCTGTCCGGACGTCATGTTTGGCATCTTCGGGAACTGCACAGATAGCGTATGCTTCACGGGGGATAGCGTTGCGCAGGTTACCTCCGTTGATTTCGCAGAGATACAGATCCTGACGGTTCGCCATTCGGGACAGGAATCGGTTCAGTATCTTGTTTGCATTACCACGTCCCAAATGGATATCACCACCGGAATGTCCGCCCTTCAGTCCTTTAACTTCTACTTTGAAGAAGAAATATCCTGCGGGAACTTCTACTTCTTTATAGGCGAACTCCGCAACGGAATCAATGCCACCGGCACATCCGATAAAGATTTCTCCTTCATCTTCGGAGTCAAGGTTCAACAGAATATCACCGCTCATGAAGCCTTCTTTCAACTCAAAAGCTCCGGTCAGTCCGGTTTCTTCATCTACGGTAAACAAGCATTCCAGCGGACCGTGTTCGATGCTGTCATCCGCCAGGATAGCCAGCTCGGTAGCTACGCCGATACCATTATCGGCTCCGAGAGTCGTTCCCTTGGCTTTCAGCCATTCTCCGTCTATTTCTGTTTCGATGGGATCGGTGAGGAAGTCGTGCTGTACATCGTTGTTCTTTTCGCACACCATATCGATATGAGACTGCAGTACGACAGTCTGAAGATTTTCTTTGCCCGGAGTAGCAGGCTTTTTGATCAGTACGTTTCCTGCTTCATCTACTTTTGTTTCCAGATTATGTTTTGCTCCGAATGCCTTCAGGTAGGCAATTATTTTCTCTTCCTTCTTGGAAGGACGCGGCACTTGGCAGATTTCCTCAAAATACTTGAATACGCCAGCCGGCTTAAGATCTTTTTTTTCCATGCTGTTTTCTTTTATAATAGGAATAGGAGGTTCATTTCGGTTCCTCTTATTGCTAAATATGGTTAATTTGCTTGACTTATCTGAACTCGTTTCTCATTAAAGCCTATCTTTGCACTCACAAAATTAATAGAAATGGTTGAGACTATACTGATAACTTTGTTAATAGTTGCTATTTCCCTATTATTATTAGGGGTGAAAGTATTCTTTACGAAGGGGGGAAAGTTCCCGAATGGTCATGTGAGCGGTAATAAAGAGTTGCGTAAAAAAGGAATCGGTTGTGCGCAGTCGCAGGATCGTGAAGCACAAAAGAAATCACGTTTTTCTATTGATGAGTTGGAAAAAGCCTTGAACGATAGTATGAACTAATTAATTAAAAACAATATTTTATAGTTATGAATAGAATAAACTACCTCATGAACGGTTTAGCTGCACTTGCGTTTATCGTTTTATTCTCACAATGCGCCGGCAAAGCTGATAATCAAGTTGCAACTACTCCGGCTTCGGCTACTGCTGAATTGTCAGGGATGAAAATAGCTTATGTTGAAATAGACACATTGCTGGCTAAATACAATTTCTGTATTGACTTGAATGAGGCTATGGTAAAGAAGAGCGAGAATGTTCGTATGACATTGAACCAGAAGATGACTGCTTTGAACAAAGAAAAACAGGAATTTCAGAAGAAATATGAAAGCAATGCTTTCCTGTCACCGGAAAGAGCTCAGCAGGAGTACAACCGTTTGGCTAAAATGGAACAAGACTTGCAGGAATTGAGCAATAAACTTCAGAATGGTTTGATGGAAGACAACAACACAAATAGCTTGCTTTTCCGTGATTCTATCAACGCTTTCCTGAAAGAATATAATAAAACTCGTGGATATAGCTTGATTTTCAGCAATACTGGTTTTGATAACCTGCTTTATGCTGACAGCGCATTTAATATCACTAAAGAAATCGTAGATGGATTGAATGCCAGATATTCATCTGCTAAGAAATAAAAAATGTCTTTTTAAAGCCCTTGGATTTCCTGAGGACATTCATAATTTTAATGAATCAATGCCTGTTCAAGACTGTGAAGCTTTGAATAGGCTTTTTTTATTTCTCTTCTTTTGCTTCTTCCTGTGGAATGCGGAAAGCAGTGTAAAGTTCGAGTACGGCGGCAATAGTAAGACAGGCAATCCATTCGTTACCGCGGGTGGTGAACATGAAAGCTCCTGTGAGAATCAGTGCCAGTGCTCCGAATATCTGCTGGATGCGCAGGCGTTTTAATATTTTGCTTTTTCCTTTAACCGGCGTGTTTACTTGTGCCAATGCGATGAATCCGGCTCCGATGGTATAGATATAAGGAGCATAGTTCCATCCGGTGATATATACAGCAGCTCCTGTGAGAGCCATAATTGCGCCTACGGCGAAAAGTGCAGGTACTAATTGTTTCATTTATTATCTTCAAAAACGTAAATATCTTCGTTTGGCTTCTTCATCAGATACTTTTCACGGGCAACCTGCTCGATGGCATCCGGATTACTGTTTAACTCGTTGAGACGTTTGGTGTTCTCTTCGTAGTCTGCACGGTATTTTTCTATCTCTTCTTTCAGTTGGCTGATTTCACGTTCGTATGCCAAACGGCGGAAGAGACTGTTCTCGTCCAGAAAACCAATGATAACAGCAAATGCTACGACGGTGATAAGATACTTACGCCGGCATATGAAACTCCAGATAGTGATCAGTTTATCCATAATTTCTCTTTTTTATATCCGCAAAGATAAAACTAATAACTTAAAAACTTACCGCTTTAGGTTCAAAACTTCTTTCTCTATCCTTTATTACTTATCACTTTTTTGTGTACATTTGCACTGAAAGCGAAAAATCAAAAAAAACAGAGAGAATCCCGGATATGGAGAACTATATTGTATCAGCTCGTAAATACCGTCCGTCCACATTCGAATCGGTGGTGGGACAACGAGCGCTGACTACTACATTAAAGAATGCAATCGCTACCCAAAAATTGGCTCATGCTTATTTGTTTTGCGGACCGCGCGGGGTGGGAAAGACTACTTGTGCGCGTATCTTCGCCAAAACCATCAACTGTATGACGCCTACTGCGGATGGTGAAGCCTGTAACGAATGTGAATCGTGTGTGGCTTTCAACGAACAGCGGTCGTATAATATCCATGAACTTGATGCTGCCTCCAACAACTCGGTGGACGATATCCGTCAATTGGTGGAACAGGTACGCATCCCGCCACAGATTGGCAAGTATAAAGTATATATTATCGACGAGGTGCATATGCTCTCAGCCTCCGCTTTCAACGCATTTTTGAAAACATTGGAAGAACCTCCCCGTCATGCCATCTTTATTCTTGCTACGACGGAGAAGCATAAGATTCTTCCGACTATCCTTTCCCGTTGTCAGATTTATGATTTTAACCGGATCAGTGTGGAAGATACGGTGAATCATTTATCCTATGTTGCTGCAAAAGAAAATATTACGGCAGAACCCGAAGCTCTGAACGTCATTGCGATGAAAGCGGATGGAGGTATGCGTGATGCCTTATCTATTTTCGATCAGGTAGTGAGTTTTACGGGAGGGAATATTACGTATAAGAGTGTAATTGAGAATCTGAATGTTCTCGACTACGAATATTATTTCCGTCTGACGGATTGTTTCCTTGAAAACAGAGTGAGTGATGCATTATTGCTTTTCAATGATGTACTGAATAAAGGATTTGACGGAAGTCATTTTATTACCGGATTGTCTTCGCATTGCCGGGATTTGCTGGTTAGTAAGGATGCGGCTACCTTGCCATTGCTGGAAGTAGGGGCGAGTATACGTCAGCGTTATCAGGAACAGGCACAAAAGTGTCCGTTGCAGTTTTTGTATCGGGCGATGAAGCTTTGTAATGATTGTGATTTGAATTACCGTGCCAGCAAGAACAAGCGCTTACTGGTTGAATTGACCTTGATACAGGTTGCCCAGCTTACCACCGAAGGGGATGATGTAAGTGGTGGGCGTGGCCCTAAGCAGACCATAAAACCCGTATTCACCCAGCCTGCCGCAGCTCAGCAGCCGCAGGTTGCTTCTGCACCGTCTGCTCAACAGACTACTGTTCATTCTGCTCCGTCTCCGGTTGCTGCACCATCTGTTTCCAATACTGCCGTGCGTCAGCCGCAAACGTCTGCAACTGCAGGCTCTGCTACTCCGGCGAATACAACTTCTGTTCCGTCGCAAGGGGCGGGAATTTCTTCGACTGCCAGGGAGGAACGGAAGATTCCTGTGATGAAGATGTCAAGTCTAGGCGTGTCTATTAAGAATCCGCAACGTGATCAGGCTGCTCAGAATGCAGCCAAGACTAATGTTGCCCAGACGCAAACTCAACAACCAGAAGAAGATTTTATTTTCAACGACAGAGATTTGAACTATTACTGGCAGGAATATGCAGGACAGCTCCCCAAAGAACAGGTCGCTATTGCAAAGCGTATGCAGGTGATTCGTCCGGTGTTATTGAATAATTCGACTACTTTTGAAGTAGTGGTTGATAATGAAATTGCCGCTAAGGATTTTACTGCTTTAATACCGGAACTGCAGACTTATCTTCGTGGAAGATTGAAGAATAGCAAGGTGGCGATGACAGTACGGGTGAGTGAACCTGCGGAAACGGTTCGGGCGGTTGGCCGTGTTGAGAAATTCCAGATGATGGCTCAGAAGAATCAGGCGCTGATGCAGCTGAAAGATGAGTTCGGATTGGAATTATATTAAGGTACTGACCTCTATCAGATTACCATCCGGATCTCTGAAATAAATGCTCCGGATGGCTCCTTGGGCACCTTGACGCTGTACAATACCGTATTCTATCTCTATTCCCTTGGATGTTACTTCCGCTTTAATATCTTCTATGCTTCCATCTGCCAATAAGCAGATATCAGTACTTCCGAAGGTAGGGCATTTGGCAGCAGGGAGGAATTGTGCTTTCCCTACATGTAGATTGATTTTTTGATTGCCAAACTTCAGGGCAAAGCGCTGGTGGCTGGTATCGGCTTCCATTCCTAATATTTCAGTATAGAAATGGAGGCTTTGGTGTATGTCGGATACAGGTATGACAATATGGTCAATACTCTTGACTTTCATGTTAATGTAAGCGTTGATTCATTCTGTCGCCATATCCGTCGCTATATCTTTCTTCCGGCATGATGATCCATAGAATCAAGTAAATGATGACTCCTGCAAAAGCAGTGAAGATGGTAGCCAGTACATAGACTATTCTTACTAAGGTAGGGTCCCAGCCCAAGTATTCGGCTAAACCACCGCATACTCCTGCTATCATTCGTTCTTTTCTGGAACGGGTCAGTTTTTTGTTGTTTTCCATAAGGTTTATTGGATAAATAAAAAATAAGTCCTGTAAAGCAAAAGATTTACAGGACTTGTTTTTGAGTATTTCTTTTTTTGGGGGGGAAGACCGGACTCGAACCGGCGACATTCAGAACCACAATCTGACGCTCTAACCAACTGGATCCCCTTGTTATCAACTTGTTAATTATCTCTTTGTAAGTTTAGAGGTCAACAATAGGTCAACATTGACTTACTTTGCAAAGTTAATCATTATTTTTTATATCAAGAAGTTAATCACAGTTTTAAATTATATTGACGAGTCAATGAAAGTTACAGATATTTAGATAGAAAGAGATTTTGTGACTGAAAATAAGGCTAATTCTAAAGTTATAAATTTATGTGTTTGGTAAATGAGTTAAGTTATTATTTATATAAAACTAGAAAGTCATAATAAATAATGACCATTTGATAAAGGAGGTTATTTCTATTAGTAATCTTCTTTTACGCTATAAGTAATTTAAAGATTATTGAACAATAATTCCTTATTTTATTTAGATTATTTGTAGTCAGCAAACAAAATTTTTCAAGATTTCCGCTTTTCATAAATTTCTATCCCTACAACATCTATACTTTTAGCTTTGTTATTATTCGTAACTTTGGACATAGCAGATAGATTAGATAATTTCAAATAAATATAATATATGTATCAGAAGATGTTCCATTAGTCCAAAACCTATTATATTTATTGCATAATTTTTTTAATAACAAGTAAGATGTTAAGAGTAGTAGCATTTATGAAGCAGGTAGCCGACGGGCTACAGATGGAGGGAAACTTTGGTACTGCGCATGTTTATCGTAGCAGTCTCAATGCCATCATTGCTTATCGTGGGAAAGGGGATTTTACGTTCAATGAAGTAACCCCAGAGTGGATAAAAGGCTTCGAGATTCACCTTCGTGGCCGGGGATGTAGCTGGAACACTGTTTCCACCTATTTACGCACATTTCGTGCGGTCTATAATCGTGCGGTAGATTGTCGTGGGGCTGTTTATGTACCGCATTTGTTTCGTTCTGTATATACCGGCACCCGTGCGGACCGTAAGCGTGCATTGGATACCGAAGACATACAGAAAGTATTCACCAAATTGCCGCAGTCGTCTGCAGTGACATCTGACATGCGTCGTACGCAGGAACTGTTCGTTTTGATGTTTCTGCTCCGTGGTCTGCCTTTTGTCGATCTTGCCTATTTGCGTAAAAGTGATTTGCACGACAATGTTATCACTTACCGCAGGCGGAAGACCGGGCGTCCTTTGTCAGTGACTTTAACTCCGGAAGCGATGGCTATATTAAAGAGGTATATGAATCGTGATACGTCATCTCCTTATTTATTTCCGTTATTAAATAGTCGGGAAGGGACGAAGGAGGCTTATCACGAATACCAGTTGGCACTCCGCAATTTCAATAGGCAACTGATGTTGCTTGGTGAAATGTTAGGACTGGGGGATAAACTTAGTTCGTATACTGCCCGCCATACATGGGCAACGACAGCTTACTATTGTGAAATTCACCCAGGCGTTATTTCTGAAGCTATGGGACACTCTTCGATCACAGTGACCGAGACGTATCTCAAACCCTTCCGGAATAAGAAAATAGATGAAGCCAATAAAAAGGTGGTGGATTTTATAAAGCGCTCAATGTCAGTGGCAATGTGTTGAATTTAAGCCTGTTACTTCATAGGTAACG
>NZ_KV804394.1:0-400 GCF_001811315.1 Bacteroides sp. HMSC067B03
ATTGCGGAAACGGGACGAACCCTGCCTGCGCTAGTCTGGCTGTTCGTGGACACGTAGCCGCTGGTCATGCCCACGCACCACGCGCTCGAGGAGTCGTATTCGGTGCTGCTCCAATACCAGTCAGTTGTAATTATATTTTGATTGCCTGATACAGAGGATAATAGCTCATTGATTTCGGTCTTATATTTAGCGATGGTAATGAGTTCTCCTTCGCTGGGAAGATACCACTCGGTTTTGTCTTCAAGTCCGTCCAGTTCAAGCGTACAAGCCTTGTAGTTCTTTGCTGCTTCCGCGGCTGGTGCACCGACAACACCGGAATTATCCTTAACTCCTGCGGTGGCTTCTATGATAGCATCTGTATTTTGCTTTCCGTCTGCCGTTTCATAAAGCCCTTGATTAC
>NZ_KV804395.1:0-495 GCF_001811315.1 Bacteroides sp. HMSC067B03
TGAGTACAAAAGAACAGAGCGCAACCCTGCTGCGTCTCAATAAACAGGAACAGGTAAAAGCCTTGCAGGCGGTAGGCTTTGCCGACATTACGGAAAACTCGCGTGCCAGCGAATTCCCGAACCGGATAAAGTGGGCTACCGGATTGCTGGACATGCGGGTGGCATGTAACCGGATTTCCGATAATTCCAAATGGTATTTTACCCGTGAGGAATGGAACTCGTTAACTCCTGCCAACAAGTTGAAGTTTATCCGTCGTGGTTTGTGTATCCGGGCACATTCGCAGTCTTTTGTCATTGCGGCACAAGAGTGTTATGCAGCTGACTTGTCTTCCAGCTTCTATTGGGGCGGTCTTGGTAAAACGATTGACGGGCTTTCCGCAAAGATGCTGGGCAAAATGTACACCTGTTTCACCGGGAAAGAAGATACACGCCTGATCCTTGATGCCCTGAAAGGAACAAACTCGAACGGTGTGGAAGGCGCACCCGCTGCGGAAG
>NZ_KV804396.1:0-1428 GCF_001811315.1 Bacteroides sp. HMSC067B03
TTCGACCGTAATGAAAAAGATACTCGTTTTTTTACTCACAATCGTGGTTCTGTCCGTCTATTCCTGCCGATCGTCCAAAACGGACACGACCGTCCATCAGGATAACACGGAGCAGAAGCAGACGGAACAGGAAGAAGTTTCTACGGACAAAGCGCAGGTCGACGTAAACAGGAACGTTGAGCGAATTATCGAGATGATGCAGCAAATGGAATTCAACTGGCAAAAGACGAACTATTCGCCACCGGATTCGACCGGGAAACAATACCCGACCTCTACGGAGACAGCGACGGGAACGTCTACCAAACAGGAGAAAGAAACCTATAATGAACAGATTCAGGTACAAATACAGGAAATTCAGGAAACCCTGCTGACACTGAAGGAACAACTGGAAAAACAGGAGAAGAATGATACAAAGGTCGTTGAAAAGGTCGCGTACATTCCTCCGTGGGCAAAAGCCGTAATAGCAGCCTTTTTTATTGCATTTGTATTTTTTATTTATAAAAATGTAAGATGAAAACTGTAGTACAAGCCGGACAAACCCTGCTGGACATAGCCGTGCAGGAATATGGTACAATCGAAGCGGCTTTCATGCTTGCCAGGACGAACTATATGGGCATAACGGACACCCTACAAGCCGGACAGGAAATCGAAACCCCGGAAAAGGTCTATAACAGTGAATTGGCTGATTACTGCCAGCGGAACTCCGTTTGTCCGGCTACTTCTGAAACCGCCTCAAATGCGGTACGATTGAGAATTTTCACCGAACAGTTTACCGAACAATTTAAGTAATGGCTAGAACAATCGCAGAAATAAAGAAAGAAATGACGGATGTCTATATGTCAAACAGCATTATCCGTGACCTGTATGGCATCACGGGTGATGCCGACTTTGATTCGGTGTTTTCCCCCGTATCAATAGAAAGTACCCTGTTTTACATTTTTGCGGCAACAGCGCACGTCATAGAGCAAATGTTTGACCAGTTCAAATCGGACGTGGAGGAACGGATTGACGCCAATATCATACCGACCGTGCGATGGTATCATAGCAGTGCGCTGGCTTTCCAGTATGGTGATCCGCTGGTCTATGATCCGGAGAAATACCAGTTCCGGTATTCCGTTATCGACAAAACCAAACAGCTTGTCAAGTATGTGGCAGTCAAAGATCGCGGAGGAAGTATTCAGATACTCGTGTCCGGAGATGAGGGGGGACTTCCTTGTCCTTTGACCGGGGACGTTCTGACGGCATTTAAAAGCTATATGAATTCGATCAAGATTGCCGGGGTAATCTTGTCGATACAGTCAATTCCGGCAGATGACATCCGTATCAACGCGACCATAGAAGTCGATCCTATGGTTATCAACGCTTCCGGTATCCGCCTGACGGATGGTAGTAAACCAGTACTTGCCGCCATCAACGATTATCTGAAAG
>NZ_KV804397.1:0-5473 GCF_001811315.1 Bacteroides sp. HMSC067B03
TTCATTTTTATTTCGTTTTTGACCGCAACTAATGGTTGGTAGATAACCGACCTTTGGGGCGGTTGAGCCGCTTGTTAGACACCTTTATTCATTAATAATTTATAGAAATACTCTATGCTTTCTGTGTTATTCCCATATTTCCTCTTTTTTTCAAGTAACGAATTGTACTTATTTTCAACTTCTTCAACTCGCCCCATTTGCTTTAATAGGAACAGTCCTTGATATTCTGTATTGTTTATAATCCAGTTTATATCTTCTGTTTTCTTGAAAAATTTCAAAGACAGATTTATGCTGGTCAAACATTGCTCTTGCCATGTGGGACTTCCTTCTTTTTCCAAAATGTTATTCAAATCCTTCAAATCTTCAAAATAAGGGGGTGACCAGAGGCGAAATCTGGCATTGAAACTTTCCAGCGATTCATTTTCCTCTTTAAGTTCTCTCCAATCCCCAAGTCCGCATAAAGTTACATACTTTTGTTTCAATACCATTTTTATACATTCATCCCGAAAATTATCTTCAAAATTCCGGTATCCAAAGATTAAGGTTTCTCTGTATAAAACATCAAAATCTTTTAATAGCACTTTATTTTGAACAATAAGCTCGATTGACATAAGAAAACAGCCGTATTTCTTCCTGAAAGTTATATGATATTGCTGTTCTGTGTTTCCATCAGATAGCTTTCGTACAAAGCGACCACCTCGTACATATCGAAAACCATGTGTAACGAAAGGTTTTTCCAACACATTCACTATTTGATTCAATATTTCTTTTTTATCAACCATATAATTTTATTTAGAGGTGTCTAATGTTTGGTGGCTAACTAACCTTTATAGGAATGTTCAGCCGCTTGTTATAATAAGTTTCCAATATCAAAGCCTAATTCTTTTAATACATTTGTTTGTTCTTTTTGGTATTCCAAAGTTCCACTATGGATAAAATCTTTATTTACAATATAGCTATTGGGGAAATCCTTGTAATACCTCATTAGAAAGTCTGGTATAATTTCATAAGTATTAAAACAAAATAAAATCTTACCGGATTTTACTAATCTAATAAACTCCTCTTTACTTTCACATTGATAAAGGTTCCCATCTTCATGAAAAACTCTACATTGATCAAGAAATAATTTCATGTTGAAATTAGCAAAATTAGCTAAATATTGAGGGCGTTGCCACCGTGCAATATCTGTACAGTTTGGAGATGATACGACTTTTTCCCATATACCTCGTTTTATAGGAAAAGAGTTACAGCTAAAATAGAGACGATAATGGGTTTGAGCAAATGTCTCTTCATTCAGTTCGCCTTCTAATGATGAAAAAACGCCATAACAGTCGTTTGTCAAAAGTCTTACATAATACAATTCACCACTTCGACCATTAATTTTATAAATTGCCCCCAACTCATATTTTGCCATAATGCTTTGATTTTTATTTATTATAATGTCCGGCAGATAAACCGCCTTCAATGTTTCATCTGTTTGTTAGCAACCTATTTTCTATCAATCTTTTGTAAAAGTTGATTGTAATACTTCTCTAACATTTTGATGTTATTTTTTCTGTCAATTTTTCCACTTTCATTATCTGTGTATGCAAACCACTTAAATAGCAATTCAACAAAAATATGTTTACCAATTTCTGTTAAAGAACTTTCCTTGATAATTGAAGGCATGATTAGGTTTCCTTCATTATCACATGGATTATCACACAAAAGCCCCTTTCCGTATGCGTAGTTTAATAAGTTCTGACAACAGACTTTCGCGTAGTCTTTATCTCTCTGACGGATTTGAGCTTCTATAAGTCCGTCAACATCAAAAATTATTTGGTCACTCATATTCTTTTTAGTTTGTAATGTCCAGTGGATAATCGACCTTTAAGGGAAATTATCCGTTTGTTAGTCGCTTTATTCTGCAATATAAGTTTCCAAATATTGAATACCGTTGTAACTGTCTAATTCATCCACAAATTTTTTAGGTGTTTCATATGAATCATAATTTTTCTTCTTAATAAAGATTTTCTGATTCCTTTTGTTGTCCTTGAAACCATTGGGTATATAGCACACAATACAATTTGATGGCTTTATGTGGTATTCATCAATATCGGACTCAATATACCAGTCAAGGACAAGTTTGTTATCAATCATCATTCTAACAAGATTAAAAGGATTTTCGGGTTCATCCTTAATTTCCACAGTTAGAAATTCTGGATAGTAATACTTTATATTAATGTCTTTACAGAACTGACAGCGATGTTCCGGATTTGGGCGTTTCTTTGTACGACTTTCTTTGTAATCTCGTATTTCTTTCATGTATTCATCTTGATTGAAATACTCCATAAATTCTTCCCGACTTTTATCGGTTGTGCCAATCCAAATCATATATTCTAATCCAGCATTAGACCCTTGTACACCTTCAGGCGACAGTTCAAACTCAAACGTACCAAGATAAGTCATGGTTGTGGCATTCTCTGCCTTCTTAGGAGATATACCCTCACGACAATTATAGCAGATAACAGCATTTGCCATTGTAATATTTTTATCAGCCATCGACAGACTTATCTTTTGGGTATCAGCAGGAATAAGGTTAAGTAATCCTGCCAAGCCGTCAGATGTGAATTTCATAATAAGAAAATCCTCATCATAGTTCATTACACCAAGCTCCTTACAGAACTGGCAACGAAGTTCCTTATTGTCTTCATCATAATCTTTCCACCATTGACGGAAAGCCGATTGATCCATATATTTCTCAACGTCAGCTTCGGAATCGAATTGACCGACCCATATCATTATCTTACTCATTTTCTTTTTTTATTTTTCAAGCGACTAATGTTCGGCGGATAATCTCTCTTACGGAGATTTATCCATTTGTTACCGATGTGCCATTTATTTCTATTTCTTTAAATTTTAAAAACTCATTTGCCTTATACAAATGAAGTAATTGCATTTTCATATTTTCATTGACAATGTTTTTATAAAAACCGTATTTATTCCACCCTTTTAAAAAGAACCCATCTACAGATGAAGGTATTTTAGACATATCTAACACAAGTGTACTCATGCATTCAAATTCTTCTCGTTTGGAATGAATATTGTCAACACAATCAATTACTTCATTAAAAATAATTGCCATATAATCAAGTGGGAAATCTCCATGTACTGAAACCCTTTTTAAAGAAATTCCTTTTATGGAGGACAATTCGTTTATATTCAATATATCTTCTCTGACAAGAAACAAATGGCTGACTTCAGCAAATTCTGGCATTCTTATTTGCCCAAATCCAGATATACTTTTAGCGATTAGCCCCTTACCTTTGATAAGAGCTTTTATTTGATACCTTTCCGATGAAGATGAATCTATAATTCTTTGAAAATTAATTTCTTTATCTTCATATATAAACTCCCACGAATATGTAATACATTTCTTCCATATTCGATTTTCTCCATTCAAGTATATTTTATACCATTTCATATTGTCATTGTTAATCGGTAATGTTTGGCAGCTAACCGACCTTTAAGGGGAGGTTGAGCCGCTTGTTATTCTTTCAATTTGGATATGGAGTGTAATATTACAGCTCTTCTATTGGTTATACCGGTTTCTTCACATATACAAGCAATTCCATCAGACAATATTATGGCAAAGCCAAAATTCGACTGTATTCCTGCATTTATAGCCTCTGATATATCTGCCCATTTTTGATCCAGCTCAAAAAAACCGATGCAATATCCTTCTTTCTCTTTAGATAATTCACGAAGTCTATCTGTCAAATGGATTAAATCCGTAGAATTATAGACCTCGACAATCTTATTCTCATTTATAATATCCATCATATTATGACAAATTCGACTAATAGCTTTTACTCTTTTTTTGTTTGATGACAGTTCAAAAAAGAAACGGTCTTGATAACCAGACTTAATGAATTGCTTACAAAAAAAATCTTCTATGGTATTTCCTTTATTCATATCCAATTCTTTTGAAGAATAATGGGTTGTAAATAGCAACTGTTAGGGTTGCTTATTTACTTGTTATCCGCACATTAATTCTCTTCATCATTGCCATAGGCTAATTCTATATCAATAAACTGAATTACCAACTGACATATTTCGCCGCCTTCGTCTATGCCCCAATAAACCGGATACGTACCATCTCCGAACCCTGATTGAAAAATGGGAATATGATACTCCGTCCCCGGCACTTGCCAATTTAACCAGTCTCCGCCTGCACGTTGATATTCTGGATGGAGATAATAGTTTTCTTTGAATAATGCAGCAAAATATCCATCATAAGGATTATCATCGGGATTATCTTTGCGCCATTGTTCATCCCAGTCGCAATAAATACGGTGGATAATTTCATCACATACACATCCTAAACCAGCATCTACACAAAATCCAAAGTAATCACCCTCTTCCAATGTTTCAAGGTTTTCATTCCCAACTAATGCTTCATAGAATCGAACAGCCCGCTTTTCATTGAAGCGCAAACGTACTGCGGCATAACGGTCGCAATCCTCGTCGTCAGATTTGATTACACAAATTTCCGTTTCATATTTACCCGCAGGAGCGTTCTGAAAATATGGACGTTCGTTTCTGTTTGGGAGATATACCAATGGATCTCGTACCAAAAGATTTCCACTCGGCAAATCGCAAGAACCGATATTAATCGTCGTTAACGATTTTCCTGCAATTTCTTCTTGCTCAAAATAAGTATTGAGGTCAACAGGGCAGACGGTTTTTTCTTTTACCGATTCCCATTTTTTCATCCAGTTGTTTTCTAATTCTTTCATATTCCTTTTTGATTTTTAGTTGCGGATAATGGTTTGGTGAGGAACAGCGTTTAGCTGTTATCTCGACCTTGTTATCAGTGATTTATTCAGCAATACCTGCACACGTAAATTTTAATCCAGTGATTGAATTTTGCTTCACGAAATCTACAAATTCATCTGTACAATAATAACTGCTATAAAATAGGCTATCCCGAAATATGATATATGAACCTATATTTTCAAGAATAAAATCACAGTTATTATCTCTCATCATCTTTAAGATTTCTTCATTGCTCTTAGAATCTGTATTTATGGCTTTTACCGTATTTAGAACATTTATAAAATAATAGTCTGAAGTGTTACCGCCAACATTAACAGGTAAAGCTTCTATTTGTCCTTTCAGCTTTTCAGCGAGCAATAAAGAAGTTCTTTCGTTTACTATCAGGCAACCGGAAAAATAACAAGATGCATCAAAGTCCTCACTTCGTTTGTCTTTCTTTTTCCTTTTATCTCTGAACAGTTCTAAACTAAACCCTTTCCACCTATTGATAAGAGTTTGACCTTTGAAATTTAAACGGTCTTTATGTAATTCATCATCTTCCTTGAATACAAAGAACTTGTAATTATCAAAGTCTTGTTCAATTTTATATATATTCATAATATTACACTATTTAATTACTGATAATGTTATACTATCAGCCGATTTGGCTGTTATT
>NZ_KV804398.1:0-200 GCF_001811315.1 Bacteroides sp. HMSC067B03
AATGATATTTTTTCTGATAAACTACTAAAAAAAGGAAACACACAGAATAAAACTGCGGATTTTTTGAGAAGAACACGACCTGGTCTTTAATTTTTGCAAAAGATTTCCCTCCCCTCTGCCATCGTCTGAGAGCAGGGGTTAAAAATATTCTTCACTTATTTAATGAATGTAGCCCGCAGACACCTCTGTCGGGGTGGAAA
>NZ_KV804399.1:0-1556 GCF_001811315.1 Bacteroides sp. HMSC067B03
GGTTGGAGCAAGGCGTTGCTCCTTTTTTTATGTCTATATGCGAACTATTGGACTTACAGATATAGAGAATTACATTATTTTTCGGTAAATTTGCAGAAACACTTATTAAAAAGATACATCCGGATTACATTTTGATTATATAAATCAAAAAGTATTCTTTTTACGTTATATATCAAGAAGTAATTTTAATTCTGACAAAACAATGAAAACAGAGCGGAAATATTATCATTTGATAAAATCAGTTATCGTCATACTGTTCCTTTCTTTTGGCATGACTTCATGCGAGAAGGAAGATCCTGTTATAGTTCCCACAGAACAGACAGTATTCATGTATCTCCCGTGGTCTACTAACCTTACATCCAATTTTTATCAGAATATCAGCGACTTGGAAAGTGTAGTCGGAAAAAATATACTGAAGAATGAACGGGTGATTGTCTTCATGTGTACTACAGCAACGAAAGCCACTCTTTTCGAACTCACCTATGAAAATGGTAAAAGCGCACGTAAAACTCTAAAGGAATATACAGACCCTGCATATACAACGGCAGAAGGTATCACATCCATCCTCAATGACGTTCAACGCTATTCTCCTACCAAACGTTATGCAATGGTTATCGGCTGCCACGGTATGGGATGGATACCCGTATCAAACTCCCAATCGCGTAGCGGTCTCCGTACCAAGATGCACTGGGAGTACGAAAATGTACCAATGACACGTTATTTCGGAGGACTGGAACCTCAATATCAGACTGATATAACAACACTTGCCAAAGGTATTTCCAATGCAGGACTTAAAATGGAATATATATTATTCGATGACTGCTATATGTCGAGTGTAGAAGTAGCCTATGATCTCAAAGATGTGACTGATTATCTGATAGGGTCTACAAGTGAAGTGATGGCGTACGGCATGCCATACGCCGAAATTGGTCAATATCTGATAGGAAAAGTAGATTATGAGGGTATCTGTGACGGTTTCTACTCCTTTTATTCCAATTATAGCGAAATGCCATGCGGAACAATTGCTGTCACTGATTGCTCCGAACTTGATAATCTGGCAGCTATTATGAAAGAGATTAATCATCAATATACGTTTGATTCTTCATTAACCAGTTCCTTACAAAGATTAGACGGATATAATCCGGTCATCTTCTTTGATTATGGTGACTATGTTTCAAAATTATGCCCCGATAAAACTTTGGTAGCACAATTCAACGAACAGCTCAATCGCACAGTGCCATTCAAAAGAAATACAGAATATTTCTATTCTATGAGCAGAGGTAAAGTGAAAATAAATACATTTTCCGGCATTACAATCTCCGATCCGAGTACTAACAGGCTTGCTTCAGGAAAAAAAGAAACAGCATGGTATGCAGCTACCCATTAATATCTCATATCTCTAATAAGAGTATATTACTTTTGCTTAAAGTTACCGAGATGTATTTCTCATAACATAAAGATATATTTCTTATAGTATAAAAGAGTAAGCCCGAAAATCTCTTAATAAAAATAGAATCGAGATTTCAAATTCTTAATCAATGTTATAAAACATACGA
>NZ_KV804401.1:0-2274 GCF_001811315.1 Bacteroides sp. HMSC067B03
AAGCAAGCAAACGATTGAAGCGGACTGCCGATTTAGCGGCGAAATATCCGACTACCTATATACAGCCCTAAAAGGCTGGGGCATATGGGTAAGCAACAGACTGCCGGGCAAATAAAAGGAGAGTGGCATAGCCGCCGGAAAGAGGTTGTCTCGATGTGGCCGAAGCTCCGAAAGCAGACCGGATATGCCTCTCTCCTTTGCCTTCCCCATTCCTGGATTTCACACAATCACGGAGCCTGCGAGTGACTATGAGAAATCCTGAAACGGGGACAGTCACTCCGCTGAAAGGGTGGGTGGGAAACATGTGACTTTCTCCAAAATAACAAATAGGGGTATAAAGATCTCAAAAGAAAAGAAAGCCGTTCCAGAAAAGACTGGAGCAACTATCACCATCTACTGTTCTTTAAGTTAATTGCAGCAAATCCAAATCATCAGTGACCAATCCATCCAATACATGTTGGATTTTATCAAATATAGCCTTATCTATGCCATACGTGGCGCATAACGATTGAAATTTGCTTACAGCATCGAACACCTGTAATATCTTCTTTTCGGGCTCCTCTACAAAATCCTCGGCAAAGTTGACGAAATCACTTGTAGTCAAGGCAGACCTTTTGCCCATCACGCCCATCGAATGAATGTGTGCTGAAGAATTTTCCCATGTATTTGCCGTGAACATTACATCATATGCAGGTGATAAACGCCATACCCCTGCCTTATCCATGATAAACGATATGTTCTTATTATGATCATCGGATATACCTGCGACATAATTAAATACCATTCTGATAAATATCTGATCTTTGTCTTCCTGGGGAAGTTTCAGAGTCTCTGCTATCCAACACAGCTTCATATAATCATCTGCACCCGGCATAATGGCCGCAAGGGTCTGACTAAAGAGCTTTTCTCCATTCTTACGATCAAATCTTTCCGTTACGAAATGATTTCTTCCATCAATTTCTTTCAGGAAGCATGGCATCATGTTGATTCCCGCCGCCTTTGCCATTTCGCTATATACCATTTCTATCTCTGTGGTAGGAGAGTCATCTGCTTCTTTAAATTTGATGATATACTGCTTAAAATTTTCAGGCAAATCCACCTGGCCGGAACGAAACTCTTCCGTTTCGAGATTATAGGCAATCACTGCCTTCGGGCGCATGCCACCGGCAGAAGTTCCAAGATATATCAACTTTTTCATCGTGAGGCTATCCTCCGGTGATATGACAGCAGCATCTCGATCATTATATATTTTAGAAGCCAAAGTTGCCAATGATGACATATTTACTGACTCATGGATGGCATCATCATTAAATTCCGGTTCAAATTCCAATGCTCCCATAGCCCTCTTGCCAATATAAGAGAGCTTCAATAGAGGCAATGATTCCGTAACCTTTATATTATTATCCGTGAGCCATTGGTCAAATAGGGAAGCCCCCCATTTGTCAGGAAGCGCATCTGCAAGAAATTCCGGAAGCCCTTGATATAATTTATCTTTATTCCCATAGAAAGACGCAAACAAAGGGGTTCTCTTAGGGTGTGTGGAAGGGCATATATCATAATCTTGTTTCCTATATTCATCCGTAAATTGGAATACAGAACAATGCTTTTCAAAGTCCCAATTCAATTTGCCAATGCAAGTCCCCCACAGATATACATTCACTATAATCGGCTCTTTCTTCATACCATCTTACGTTTACCGTTAATTCTTTGTATTCTTTTACCTGTTTTTTCATTGATTAGGAAAGGGGAGTCTGGAAGTTCCGGAACCAAACCGACAACGCCTTCAAGAGTTCCACTTATACGCAAAATCTTAAGCAATGTACTTAGGGCAATATCACTTACTTTACAAGATTCTATTCTCTTAATAGTAACGATAGATACTCCTGCCTTATCCGCAAATTCTTGCTGGGAAAAACAGCAGCTAAGTCTTATAGACTTAACTCTCTTGCAGATTTCCTTTACAATACATTCATCTGAAAATTCGTATATTGTATATGTATCATATAATCTTTTCATAGAAAAACATATTTAGGTATCATTTTTGATACAAAAATACCGATAAATCTGAAAATCACCAAATTAAGAAACACTTTTTTTATAATCTTCTGCCGCATTAGCAAACGATTGAAGCGACCTTGTGCCGCTTCAATCGTTTGATTGCTTTTTCTTTTTAGTCCGGGGGTTCTTATTTTTCCGGAGTCGGGTAGAACTTAGTAGCTACCATCACAATGCGGTTACGTTTCTCCCCACTTTTAGAATCCGTCCATTCTTCCG
>NZ_KV804402.1:0-2291 GCF_001811315.1 Bacteroides sp. HMSC067B03
TTCTCCGATGGCTGATATCCTCTCATCTTCAGTTCCAGAATGGTATTGAAAAGTCATCATTTCGCATAGCCTTCATGAAAGCCTCCTCTTGTTCGTTGGCAATGTCCGGATTTGGATCGTATGCAGTTGCTTGCCGAACAAGAACAGACTTTTTATTAATGTAATAGTGTCGCTATTCGTCTGTTTTTATCTTCTAGCTAAAGGCAGTAACAACCGTTCCACAAGTTCTTTCTTGTTCTCAACGGGCATCTTGTTTCTGCCTTTGGCAATGACTTCAGCAGCCAAATCGCTTTTACGCCCGGCAATGTATTTCTGTCGCTTTCCGTTTATGAAGGCCTCGATACGGAAATCATGCCGGGTGTTTTCGATGATGTTGATTTCTGATACCAAAAAGCCATCCTCTGTCTCGTAGGGTTCGACAATGGTGGGCAGGTAGTGTTTCATGGTTTTCCCTATGATCGGAGATACCAAACCGGAAAGATGCTCTTCGATGCGGTCTTTCCAATAGTCATCGATTTGATGATTGGTGGCATAATCGTAAAAATGGCTGATGGCAAGGCTGACTTCTTCGATTATCCTTTTCGCATTCTTTATTCCGTTCTGTTTGGCAAATTGCATCAGGTCATCTTCCGTGATGTCGTTATCTTTTCCTGCAATGCTCATGGAGTGTGCGTTTTCGTATGCCGCACCGTCCAAATTGGTGGTGAATGTCATGTCGTAGGCTGGGGTGATGTGCCATGTGCCGTTTCTTTCCATCAGGAAAGAGAAATTCTTGATGTGGTCATCCACATTGCCGCCCATGATATTGAATACCGTCCTACGGTAGAGTTCGGACTGTTCGCTTGCCGGGATGTTCAGTTTTCGGCAGACTTCAAACAAATCCTCATAGCTCGTTGCATCCGGATTCATGGCAGCAAGTGTCTGTGTATGTATCTTCTCTCCGTTTATCCTATCGTAACGCTCCGTCAGGAAGTGATGTTTTCCCTCAATTTGAATGAGTCGGGAAGGCATCATCGTAATCCCGGCTTCCTTTGCCATCTCATAATATACCATTTCCATTTGCGTGAACGGAAAATCGTCCCCTTCTGCAAACTTCAATATGTAGTAGGTATAGCCCTCCGGTAAAGGGACTTGGCCGGAACGTATATCATGTGTCGTTTCATTGATGGCGATGATGGCTTTCGGGTGCTGCCCTCCGGCTGATGTACCTATCTCATAGATACTTTGCAGTTGCAGTGCTTCGTCATCTTGCACGGATATTTCCTCCCGTTCCTCAAAGATACGGCGTGCCAGTTGGTATAAACTCTCTATCTGGAGAGTGGAAGAGGATTCCAATCCAGGAGTGGCCGGGATGAACTCAAAGGCTCCCATTCCCCGTTTCCCGATGAAAGACAGTTTATCTACCGGTGTGAGTTTGCGCTTGGGGATATGGTTTTGTGCCGCCCATTGGTCGAAGACCATGTTACCCCACCGATCAGGCAATGAATCTGCCAAAAACGGTGGGAGACCTTGATAAGTCTTTTCTTTGTTTCCGAGTATGGGCATACCCTTTGCCGCCGGTCCTTTGACAGAAGCGGTCAGTGGGGCGATTTCCACTCCTTTCTTGATGAAATCCGGATGATAGTTGAAGACGGCTCTTTTGTTTCTTTCGTCCCAATAGAGCTTTCCGACTTCTTCTCCCCATAACATAACACTCACAACATTATTTTCCATGTCTTATCCTTTTCGGCTTTTTATTCATTATTCGTTCCATTGTATAGGCTGAAACAGGTATTTCCGGCATCAGATCATCCATCTGTTCCAGACAGTCCACTACTCGTAACAGGGCAAGAAAGTTGCCCATATTGATGTTATAGGCCTTCCCGTTCTCAAACTGGCGTAAGGTGATAAGGCTGACACCGGCTTTCTCGGCAGCCTCTTTTTGGGTGAGCCTATAGGTTAGCCTGTATTCCTTAAATCGTCTGCCCAGTTCCACTATGATTTCCGGATTGGCCATGGCTTGGGTGATGTGATTCGTTGTCATTTTACAAAGGTAAATATATTAATTGTTAAATCAAAATATGATATATAACAATTAATATATTTACTGTTATATTGAATTGTGCGCGATGTAGTTTGTGTGCTAATCCCCCAATTCCATGCTACGTTTATTGCCGCCTGTAATCGGGCTTTGCGCGGGTTTTATGTCCTGAAGGCTTTTTAGCATCCCTTCCATTTGGAAGATTTTGGCGGCAGCGATGAAGGTGGTGGCGGATACATCCGGCTGGAGGCTTTTCAGTGTGTTCTCCGAT
>NZ_KV804403.1:0-28093 GCF_001811315.1 Bacteroides sp. HMSC067B03
GGGGCTGTGCCTTAGTTTTGACACAGCCCCTTCCGTTTATCATAATCATACGTAATACAATCGTAGCACATTTGTTACGCGTTCTTCAATCAACTGTAAAGAGCAAGAAACGTCAAGCCTCTACTTTTGCAGCAAATAATTAACGCACGCCAACATTTATGAAACGATTTCTCAGATTAGTCTCTTTGACCCTTTTAATCATGAGTACAAGCGGAAACACTTTTGCAGAGGAAAAAGTAAACGCAGCCAAACAAGGCACGATCCGCGGACGCATAGTAGACACTTCCAAACAAATCCTTCCGGGAGCCTCCATTTACATCGAAAAATTACATACCGGAGTGACAAGCGACGTCAACGGTTATTATACATTCGCCAACCTTACGCCGGGCACATACACAGTAAAAGTCAGCTATGTAGGTTATTCTCCCGTCGAAATGAAAATCACCATTCCGGCAGGAAGAACACTCGAAAAAGACGTAGTACTCAACGAAGGGCTCGAACTACAGGAAGTAGTGGTAGGCGGTGCTTTTCAGGGGCAACGCCGCGCCATCAACTCACAAAAGAACAACATGGGAATCACCAATGTCGTTTCAGCCGATCAGGTCGGCAAGTTTCCCGATTCCAATATCGGCGACGCACTCAAACGTATCAATGGCATTAATGTACAATACGACCAGGGTGAAGCCCGCTTCGGACAAGTTCGCGGTACCTCCGCCGATCTTAGTTCCGTGACCATCAACGGCAACCGCCTCCCTTCTGCGGAAGGCGACACCCGTAACGTCCAGCTCGACCTCATCCCCGCCGACATGGTGCAGACAATCGAAGTGAACAAAGTCGTTACCTCGGACATGGACGGAGACGCTATCGGCGGCTCCATCAATCTGGTGACGAAAAGCACGCCTTACAAACGGATGTTCAGTGCTACAGCGGGAACCGGCTACAACTGGATCAGCCAGAAAGCTCAGCTGAACCTAGGATTCACTTACGGTGACCGGTTTTTCAATGATAAATTAGGAATGATGGCCGCTGTCTCCTATCAGAACGCACCAGTAGGATCGGACGATGTGGAGTTTGAATATGACGTCAACAAAAAAGGTGAAGTAGTCATGGTGGAAGCGCAGAAACGCCAGTACTACGTGACCCGTGAGCGCCAAAGCTACTCCCTGGCTTTCGACTACGACATCAACCCGAATCACAGACTGACCCTGCAAGGTATCTACAACCGTCGCCACGACTGGGAAAACCGCTATCGTGTCACCTATAAAGACTTGGATAAAACGGGACTGGACGATGAAGGAGATATGCAGCAATCCGCCCAGATCGAGACGAAAGGAGGAACACCCAACAACAGAAACGCACGTCTGGAATTACAGCAAACAATGGATCTCAGTCTGAGCGGTGAACATCAGTTTGGAAAGCTGTCCGTCAACTGGGGAGCCTCTTATGCCCGTGCCAGCGAAGACCGCCCGAACGAAAGATATTTCAGCCTGAAACAAGACTTCCTCGGCTTTACTGTCGTAGATGCCGGTGACCGTTTCCCTTACGTGACAACGGATGTCAACCTCCACAATGGAGAAGTAGACGGTGAAAGAGGCAAATGGAAAGTGAAGGAACTGACCGAAAGCAATCAGGAAATCTATGAAAAAGACCTGAAATTCAAAGTTGACTTCGAACTTCCGCTGACAAACGGCATTTATGGCAACAGCCTTAAATTCGGAGCCAAATACGCTTCCAAGACCAAAGACCGGACTACCCTCTGCTATGATTACGCAGATGCGTACAAGGATGCTTTCGACAAAGATTATATGAATAACCTCACCAGCCAGATTCGCGACGGATACATGCCGGGAGACCAATATAAAGCAACCGACTTCGTATCCAAAGAATATCTGGGATCACTCGACCTCAGCAGTTTGGAAGGGCAACAAGTACTCGAAGAATCCTCCGGCAACTACCACGCCAGAGAAAACGTAACTTCCGCCTTCTTCCGCTTCGACCAGAACTTAGGAAAGAAGATGAAAATGATGGCAGGCCTGCGTATGGAAGCCACTCACATCAAATACAACGGCTGGAACTGGAATGTAGCCGACGACAAAGAGGAGACAGAAACCCTCGAACCTACCGGAAATCATAAAAACAGCTACATCAACTGGCTTCCCAGCCTCTTATTCAAATACGATGTGAACGATGACTTAAAGCTCCGAGCTTCCTTTACCGAGACACTGAGCCGACCGAAATACTCCGCGCTGATCCCATGTGTCAACATCAACCGCAGTGACAATGAACTGGTTATGGGTAACTCCGACCTGACTCCGACCATCTCCTACAACTTCGACCTTAGTGCCGATTACTATTTCAAAAGTGTCGGTCTGGTGAGTGCAGGTGTATTTTATAAGAAGATCAATGACTTTATCGTCGATCAGGTAATCGGTGACTACACCTACCAAAACAACGAATACAAGAAGTTCACCCAACCCAAAAACGCCGGCGACGCCGATCTGCTGGGAGTAGAACTGGCCTATCAGCGTGACTTCGGATTCATCGCTCCCGCACTGAAATGCATCGGTTTCTACGGTACGTACACCTACACTCACACCCGAGTGAACAACTTCAACTTCGAAGGTCGCGAGAACGAAAAAGACCTGTCTCTGCCGGGATCACCCGAACATACAGCTAATGCTTCCCTCTACTTCGAAAAGAAAGGCCTCAACGTACGCCTCTCCTACAACTATGCTTCAAGCTTCATCGACGAAATGGGAGAAGTAGCAGCCCTCGACCGCTACTATGACGCAGTAAGCTACATGGACCTGAATGCCAGCTACACATTCGGAAAGAAGATAAAAACAACGTTCTATGCAGACGCTACCAATCTGCTGAACCAACCGCTCCGTTATTATCAAGGTACCAAAGACCGTACCATGCAGTCGGAGCACTATGGTGTAAAGATTAACGCCGGTGTGAAAGTCAACTTCTAACGACTGGAAAGAAGACAGCATCCGTTCCTTTAAAAGGAACACCCCGTTGGTTTAAAAGGAACGGGGCGTTGGTTTAAAACCAACGGCACCTTCCTTTTAAACCCCAAAAACAGAGAATCTCACAGCGATAAGAGACATAGTTATAAATCACTAATAATCAAACTAATATGAAAATAAAAAGCTTATTCATTCTTCTATTCCTTTCCGCCTTTACATTCATCCATGCACAGATAACGGATTACTCCATCTTTGACAAGAAGTTTAACTTTTACATAGCCAATGATTTAGGCCGCAACGGCTACTATGACCAAAAGCCAATCGCAGAACTAATGGGCACGATGGGTGAAGAGATCGGTCCCGAATTTGTATTAGCTACCGGAGATGTTCACCACTTCGACGGAGTACGCAGTGTAAACGACCCTTTGTGGATGACTAACTACGAGCTCATTTACGCTCATCCGGAACTGATGATCGACTGGTTTCCCCTCTTAGGCAACCACGAATATCGTGGAAGCACTCAGGCGGTACTGGACTACACGAACATCAGCCGCCGCTGGTCGATGCCCGATCGTTACTACACCAAAGTATTCGAAGAAAAAGGTGCTACCATCCGCATTGTCTGGATAGATACCACCCCGCTGATTGATAAATACCGCGAAGAAAGTGATAAATATCCGGATGCCTGCAAGCAAGATATCAGCCAACAACTATCCTGGTTGGAATCCGTACTGGCAAATGCCAAGGAGGACTGGATCATCGTAGCCGGACATCACCCTATCTATGCCTACACTCCGAAAGAGGAAAGTGAACGTCTTGATATGCAGAAACGGGTAGACAGTATTCTGTGCAAGCACAAAGTAGATATGTATATCTGTGGACATATCCACAACTTTCAGCATATCCGTGTGCCGGGAAGCGATATCGATTATGTAGTCAATTCCGCCGCTTCCCTCGCACGCCAAGTAGAACCCATCGAAGGTACCAGATTCTGTAGCCCCGAACCGGGTTTCTCCGTCTGCTCTATCGACAAGAAAGAGCTTAATCTGCGTATGATAGATAAAAAGGGAAATGTACTTTATACAATTACCCGTAAAAAATAAGTTCTCTTATAAAGAAAATTCTACTCTCACTGAAAAAACACACAACAAAGAGCGTCTCCTTCGTGAGGAAGGGGGCGCTCTGCTTATTTATAGTAACCCTTTATTCCAGCAGATGAAAAGAAAATCACACGATCAAGCTTATGTTACTCAGGTTTGTTACTCTGATTAGCTGTATCCGCAGGGTTACTCTTACTTAAATCATCCTTAGGCATTGTCGTAGCATTTCCGTCACGAACAGCCATATAATGCGGAGACATGATCTCAATTCCCGCCTCATTAAACCTATCCTGGATATTCTGATATAAATCCGAATAAATTTGTGACATCTGATTAGCATCCTTGATATAAGCATTAATCTGATAAACCGGATACCAGTCTTCCAGTGAAGTCTCCAGCACAAACGGACGCGGATCGTCCACCACTCCGGGAGTGTTCAATGCCGCATCAATCAATAACGGATTAACCTTTCGCCAAGGTACATCATACCCGATTGACACTTCAGCATGAATGATCAGACCATATTCACGCGCTGAAGTGCTATAGTTCACCGTATGCGATGACATCACAAACGAATTGGGAACCGTCACCACTTCATTCTTCGGTGTACGGATACGGGTCACCAAAGGAGTCTTTTCTATAATATTCCCGACAGTATCATTCAATTTAATCCGGTCGCCCATCTTGAACGGACGCATATAGGTGATCACCAGTCCTGCAATAATGTTACCAATCACCGTGCTTGAACCAAGTGAAACAATCAACCCGACAAAAACCGAGATTCCCTGAAATACGCCTGAGTTGGACTTCGGCAAATAAGGGTAAATCATCGCGATCATAAAAGCGTAAAGCAAAAAACGGATAATATGAAAAGTCGGCATTGCCCAATCCGAATAAAAGCCGTTAATCTTCAGACGTCCCGCCTCTATTTCACGTGCCAGATAAAGAACAAGGCGTACCAGGTATTTTACCGCATACCAAATAACAATAATCGTAAATAAGTTGGGAATATAATCGATAATACCAACAAAGATGCCCTTAATCGGATTCCAGATGTAACCGAGTAAACGATAGGCAAGCCCCTCCGTCTGCGGGAAAATGATAAAAACCAACGGCACGGAAAACAGCAACTGCAACCCCATGAGAATATAGCGCCCGATACCTGCCAGAAAGACTAAAAGATTAGCTTGTTTCTGCGCATCCAATAATTCGTATCCCTGAATGGATACAGGTTTTATTTTTGTATCTTTCAGCCGCAGGATGCGTACCTTCAATTTGCGGAACAACCAGTTCGTCAGACGGAACAGAAAATACTGCCCTACTATCACCAACAGAAAATAAAGAATACGTTTCACCATACGCCAAACGCTATGTTCAGCCTTCATTTCATGCAGTTTGGTGATCACATTCTGTTGTCTCTCTTTAGCAAGGGAATCACGGGAAATTCCTTCCCACAAAGCGTCCTGATCGGTAAGGGACAGCAATACCTTATTGCCGTACATCAAGTCGGACACAATATCCGAATGGTCTATGGATACGGAATCGGGACGGAGATTAAAGCGCTTTCCCAGTTCCTCTATGGCGGCACCAGTCATTTGGGCACGCTGTTGAGGGGTATATCCTCCACGTTTTGTAAAAAGATAGAATAAAGTATCTCCTTCGGCAATGACAGGCACTCCTTTAGTGAATTGGCGCAAAGAATCAATCCGTTGCCGTTGCTGGGATACCTTCACCGAATCGGCGGCAAACATCTGAAGTTTCATTTCTTCCATCTCCAGACGCATGTTTGCTTCATTGAGACGTGCCTCTTCCAACGATTTCTGCAGATTTGCCACACGGACAGAATCCGAATCCCGGTGCAAAGGTACCGGATGGGTTGCTATTGTATCTCCAGCGAAGATATTCTTCACAGCCTGTTCCAGTTGCGCCTGTACATTCACTGCAAGAAAGGCCATTATCAGCAGCAATACAAACCGTTTTATTTTTTTCATATCCATATAGAAAGATTCCAAGTTAGTAAATGAAATATAATTTCACTTTTTAATAAACATGGCAAACATACGGATTGTTTTTGACATATCCATTCAAAAAACGGTATAAATCCATACTGTTGAGTTTGGATTCATACCGTTTCTCTGAAAGATTATCCCAAAGTACTATTTTGCCATGTTTCTAAATCTCGGTCAGCTCAAGTACCCAACTTGCATATTCACGTTCCAGTTGCAGCTCGATACCGGTATTCATAAGCAATGCCCCCGAGAATACGCGATCATTCAAGAAGCAGGGATTGGCTCCCGGAGCCACGTTCAGCTCACGAATCTTATAGTTCTTTTTCGGGTCGAGTCCTGCCATACGAATACGCGGCAGAAGCTGGTTGACAAATTGCTCCATCTTATAGACAAAGAATACAGCACGGCTCTTATCCTCCGTGGCATACATCATCGAAGTCACCCCCTTGCGGTCGTAAGGAGATATCAAACGATAAAGGTCACCATACTGTATCACAGGACGGATAGACTTATAGGTGGCAATCGCCTTCTTTGAGAAGTCTTTTTCTTCATCGGTCATATTCTTTGGCTGGATCTCCATTCCCAAACGACCGGTCATCGCTACATCAAAACGGAATTTAAGCGGCACCACACGTCCCGTCTGATGATTCGGAGAAGCACTGACATGTTGTGCCATCGCAATAGAAGGATAGAAATAAGAAGTACCCCACTGGATAAACAAACGTTGCAAGGCATCAGTATTGTCGCTGACCCAGAACTCATCAAAATAAGGCATTACTCCATAGCTGACACGTCCGCCACCGCTTCCACATGCCTGAATCACTACATCCGGATATTTAGCACGAATCCGTTCCATCACTCTGACCAGACCACGGTGATAATCTATATAGATATGCGATTGCTTGTCCTTCGGCAAATAAGAAGAACCGTAGTTCAGCAATTCGCCGTTTGCGTCCCACTTGATATAAGCAATATCCGGATAGTTTGCCAATAGCGTATCGACTACATGAAAGACAAAATCCTGTACTTTCGGATTACATAAATCGAGTGCCACTTGCGTACCGCCACGACCACATGACAGTTCACGGCTTCCGGCACGCAATACCCAGTCGGGATGATTGTCAATCAGCTCACTCTTTGTATTCGTAAACTCCGGTTCGATCCATATACCGAATTTGATTCCATATTTCTTAGCCGTATCGGTCAGCCCTTGAATACCATTAGGCAGCTTTTCCGTATCTACCACCCAATCGCCCAACGAAGAGTTGTCATTTATCCGGCGATATTTCCTGCCAAACCAGCCATCGTCCATCACAAAAAGCTCACCTCCCATAGAAGCAATGTCGTTCATCATCTGGTCCATCTCAGGTTCTTTAATATTCAGATATACACCTTCCCAACTATTGAGCAGGATATCCCGTGGCTTGTCGCAACCGTGAACCATACCTGCACGTGCCCACCGATGGAAATTACGGCTGGCACCGCCAATACCTTCCTGCGAATAAGTCAGCGCCAGTACTGGAGTAGTGAATACTTCTTCCGGTTCCAGTTTATACTCGGAAGCTTCTTCATTCATTCCGGCAAAAATACTGTGTACAGATCTGCCGAACGTATCATCCATATCCACTCTGATCTTAGTACGTCCGCTCCAGCAAAGTGCTGCACCAATTACACGGCCACTATTTTCCTGCGGCTTGCCATCAAGAGAAAACATCACTTCCGAATGATCACCCAACCCGTTGCGGATACCATCCATATTCTTAATCACTTTCATTCCGGAAACCAACGGCTCACTTTCAAGCTGTGTCTCAGCTCCCCAATGTCCGTGCAAAGAAGATATCCATACATCCGCGCGACGAATCAGAAAATGACCGGAGTCAAAGCGTTTAAGTACCACCGCCTTTTTCTCGTTGTGAGACACCTCCACCCATGTTTCTATCATATCTATCTGCTGATAAGCCTTATAGTACATTTTTACAGTGAAAGGATATACACGGTCTTTCATCGTAATCACAGTCAGTATGGCATCCTTCACCGGATTCTGTTCGACCTTGTCGACAACTAAATCCAGTGTCTGATTACCATCAGCATGCACCGCATGGAGTGCTGATATTTCATAAGTGGAAGTACCGAACACCGGATAGGCCGGACGATGAAAGCCTGCCCAGGAATCAAACACCTGGTGAATCTGATTTTCTTCAATCCGCTCTCCAAAGTAAGAAAAACGAAGTTGCTGCCCCTCTGTGGCACTTAAAATAATGGAAGTATTCGGAGTAGAAATCAAAACATTACCCTCCCACGCCCGTAGTGTTGTCGCTATTGACAGAAAACAGACCATAAACAAACAAATAAATTTTCTCATAATTATATCATTCATATTTTGAATAAACTGATTTTCTTCTTATTAGAAGCAGACTGGAACTTCCAATCAGTAGTCCAGGAGCGTCGGACTACTGGCAGAAGTTCCAGTTGCCAGTCATTTCATCCTTTGAACATTCTCTTTTTTACCTCTTTCAATATCTGTTCGCTACCTGAAATTATTTTATGGGTTCGCCGTCAATCGCCAGCAGTTGCTTTACGTACAATTCGGCTCCGCTGGCCAGCCTATCCCGATAGCCTTCTACTATTTTCACTTTCAGCAGATGCCCTTTCACCTTCTTCTGCAACACTTCCTCAGACTGTGTCTGCCATTGAGTGGCATTGTAGCCTTTCTGATACGAGCGTTCCATTACAAACGTCCAGTTATTCAGTGCCACAGGTGAATAGTCTTCCTTACCGCCCAGTTTGAACTGTTCGTCATCGGACACATAATATTCCACCTTCTTCGTATCCTGATAGTCTGAATTCTGACGCTGGGTCCAACCAATACTATGAACAATGAGCGATTCCTTCATATCCACTACAATCGTGATGGGCATCTCTCTCCCACCCTGGAAAAGCTGGGGAAACTGATCATCATTATTCGTTCCCCCACTCCAATTGGCATGCCAGTACGAGTTAATGTCATCATCAAAAAGACAGCCCACACCGCCCTTGTCTCCGTTAGGCTCCGACACGGCATTCTTCTCATCACTATTACAGAAAACGACTTCCCATTTGCTGCGGTCGCAATCCAGCGTCCCGTATTTAGGATTCTCCACCTTCAGGAAACAGACATTCTCGTCCAGGTCAAAACCTTCCTGTGAGGTTTCGGACATTTTCAGCGGCAACAGATAAGACTTGTCACTCGCCAACGGAGTTCTGGAAATATTCATCTTCAGATTTCCGGTGCTCGCTCCTTCTTCAAACGTCATCTTTTCAAGTTGATATGCCGCAGAAGGCATCGGGAGATAGCTCGTTCCATGTTCGGTATTATAAGCTTCGACCAAAGCGTCTTTCCGCGCATCCGTCACATCACAGGTAAAGTTCCACTTACTGAACTGAATGTTTTGCAAATTGGCGCCAACGTTTACTTCCAGCTGCTTGTATACCATAGCAGTATTCACTTCGCCCGTTTTGAATGTAATCACCGGCTTCTTCACATCGAGCAAAAGCATTACATCATTCTTCGAACTATTGACAGAATCCTGCTCACTCCAAAACCGGACGGGAAGCACGTACTTCACGTCTTTGTTCTTTTGCATCAGCTCATAAATCAGGTCGGAATGAAAAACGATATCCAGCTTTTTCGTCACCTCCTGCGATTGAAACTCGAGTTCCGCCGCAGCCATCGAATACATATTGGAAGGAATCACCCGGTAGTCAATATTGTCGAGCAGCCCGTATGAGTCATCTACTTCCTGCTGGCTCATCACTGACAGTTTCACATGGGCCGTCAGAGAAGGGTCACTTCCGGCTTTGATCACATTGATACTATATACAGGGGTCGTTTCCACCGTATTCATATTCATTTCCTGCTTGCCATTGTGTTTCACGTAAAGAATCTTATGGTACTCCTGCGGAAATAATTTATCAAATTCATACTCTGAGTTACTACAGGAAGCAGCTGTCAGCACACTTCCCAGTATCAGCGATTTATATATAAATTGTTTCATATATGCTTGTTTTTAATCAGATTAATACTCGGGGGACTGCTCCAACTGCGGATTAGCATACACTTCACTCGCAGGGATAGGCATAAGATACATACGGTTCGCCCATTGAAAAGGCTGGTCAATCTTCACACGCTGGTTGAACTCTTTGAAACTGGGGTCCTTCTTCTGGATAGCATTCAGCCCTTCACGTACACCGGCCTTAAAGTAATCAGGGGCGGTCATCCATCGGCGTGCATCGCGATAGCGGTGCCCTTCTCCCCATAGTTCAATGAAACGTTCGCTTTCCACCCATTTCTGTAAAGTCATATTGCCTGAGATATCAGCCTTCACCAGTTCACGTATTCCGGCTCTGCGGCGAATGTCGTTCAACTTGCTCAATGCTTTTTCCACATAGTCAGCATGTCCCTCTTTCTCTGCCAGGTAAGCGTAACATTCCGCCAAGTTCAGATAAAGTTCGGACAAACGGATGATAGGGAACGGGAATTGCTTCTTATCATACCAGCCATCGTTGGAACGAAAGCGGACAGAAGGAAATATAAACTTCTTCGACAAAAAGCCTGTCGTACTATTGTCACGGTTAAACTTATCCGGATTATATCCCTGCTTATCGCTGCTACGCATATCGAGAAACATCGGATTGCCGTCGGTGATCAAAGAACTGTATTCATCACCGTCAAAAGACAGCCAGGCATAATAACGCGGTTCACGATTGACGTTCAACTTAATGATATTACTGTTAGAAGACAGTCCGGCTGAGTTCAGCCGGTCGTCTTTGGCTGGGAAATTCTTGTCGTTATCCGGCAATACTCCGTTGGCGGTATAGAAGCTCTCCATAGTATTGAGCGTCGGTGCAATACCACCATACATACTGGTCCAGTTGCCATTGGCATACACGAGGTTGTGAGGCATAGAGGCATCCAGGTTTTCCTGTGCAAATCCGGCTCCCCAGACACGTTCCTTATTTCCTACTGTTTCAATAGCAGTCAGTGCATAACGCATCAGTACCACACGTTTTTGAAACTCCTGCCCTTCAGGCGTATTTGTATCCAGACCCGGAATAACAGGCAAAGGCACACTTTCACCCATACGAATATTCTCCGACTGTGCAATGTCCAGCAATTCACGCTTACCATCACCCAAAGCAAAAGTCAGAGCTTCTTCACAAGCTGTCAATGCTCTCTCCCACTTCTGCACACTATATTGGTTGCTTACCAGTTCTTTTCCATACTCCGGAGTTTCATAATTCGTATTTTTCCAGTTCTTGTAGGGGAAAGAACCATTCCACAGAGGAGAAGCGGCAGTAAGAAGCACACGTGCTTTCAATGCCTTGCAAATGGTGGAAGTGGCACGTCCCAAATCATCGTCCGCCACAACAGCCGGCAGGTCTGTCTCGGCTTCTTCCAGCAGGCGGACTATATAATCTACGCAATAGTCATAATGCGAGCGTCCCGGGAAACCAGATGCCGGCATATTCATATCCGGATAAGTATCTATAATAGGTACAGGACCGAAACGTTCCAGCAGGCGTGAATAATAGTACGCTTTTACACACTTCACTTCAGCGGCAAACCGCAGTTTCTTTTCCGGTGCGATGTCAGGATTGAGTTTCACCAGCAAGTCCAGAAACAGATTGCAATGACCTATCGCGTCATAAAGTATCTGCCAGGCGTATTTTGTATCCCAGTTAGGTTTATATTGCGACGATAACTGATTCCATGAAGCAATCTGACCGGCACGATTCCAAAGGGCAGGAACCACAAATTCATCCGTAGAAGACTCGTAAGTACGATAATCTATCGGGTCGGTATATCCCCATTGCAGGGAGTTATAGCAAGAATATACAAAAGACAAGGTAGCGTCTTCGTTCTTCATCATATCTTTGATGTCTTCTGTTTCGGGCGGCACTACGTCGAGGTAACTGCAAGATGCCAGACAGCAAAGAGGCAGTATCGTCTTTGCATAGCGAGCTATTTTCGATATTCGTTTCATAATAGTTGAGTTCTTTAAAGGTTAAAAACTAAATTTAGCACCGATATTAACGGTACGCTGCAACGGGTAAGAATTATAAGAGAGTTCCGGGTCCCAGAACTTGAACGGGCTCCACACCGCTAAGTTGTCACCACTGACGAAAACACGGCAATGCGGAAATGAATAACCGATTTCCAATGTTTTAAAACGAATGAAGTTGCCATTACGCTTCCAGTATGTACTAGGAACCATATTATTAGCTATCTGAACTTTGGTCAATCCTAAACGCGGATACTCGGCATCCCAGTTCTGGTCGTTTTCACTCCAATAGTTGTCTGCAATAAAATTCATCAGGTTACGGTCGCCATGTCCTTCGTCCGAACCGAAAGGATCTACCCCATTCAGCATCAGAGTACGTTTGGCAGATCCGTTAAAGAATATACCAAAATCGAAGCCTTTGTAAGAGAGGTTCAGTCCCAAACCATACTGGATACGGGGCATTGTCCCATAAGGAGAGATCATTACCTGGTCATCTTCCGTAATCTTACCGTCGCCGTTTACATCCCGGTATTTGATATCACCCGGCATCAGTTTCGCGCTGCCGATGCCATCCTGTGCAGGACTGTCGTCAATCTCTTCCTGACTTCTGAACAGTCCTTCGGCAATGTAGCCGGTTGTCCTGCTCAGCGGTTTTCCTGTCTCCGTCTGCCATACATACGGATAGGCCGGTTCATCCTTGTCAATATATTTATTTTCCGTATAAGTGAAATTGCCGCGGAAGTCGACATGGAAACCTTTGAATACTTCTTTCTTCCAATTGACCCCCAGCTCGATACCCTTATTCTCTACCTTACCGATATTACTCCACGGAGTAGCTGAGACATAACCCAGCAGAGCAGGCCATGACGCACGCCGCATCAAGATACGGTCGCGCTTATCGCAGAAATAATCGAATGTGACGTCCACCTGATTGAACAGCTTCATATCCACACCGATATCCATCTTTTTCACTCGTTCCCAGTGCGCATTCTGAACAGCATACGAATTAATACTCGGTCCTTTTTTATATATGCTGCTATAGGTAGGGCCGGTCGAATAGCTTCCGCCACCGCCCAGATTTACATTATTGACATATAAAAAGTGGGCGGCACCGTCGTATGAACCGGTTTCATCACTACCTACCAGACCGTATGAACCTCTGAGCTTGAAGTAATCGACATACTTTTCGATTGGTTGCCAGAACTTCTCACTGCTGACCACCCATCCCAAAGACATGGCAGGGAAAAACTCAAAACGTTTTCCTTTGTCGAGACGTTCCGTACCATTGTATCCGAAGTTAAACTCTGCCAGATATTTCTGTTGGAAAGCATAGGTGAGACGTCCGGAAAGCCCTTGATTACGGTTGGGCAGTACATCATTCCGATATTCACGCTGCATATACATCAACATGGCAGCCACTCCGTGATCTTCACCAAACGTGTTTTCATAGTTCAGCTGCCCATGAAAATAGAACGTGTTATCGGCTCCGCGACCAATGCCCGATTGCGAGATATATTCACTACCGCTACTGTTCAGACGTTCTAATGTATATTCTCCCGGATTATCGGGCGACCAGCTTTTGGAGTCTGCCCGATACCAATACGGGTCGAGCCAACGGGTATATGACGTTTCTGACCAGGACTTCCAGTTCACCAATGCGATAATCTTCAGTCCTTTCGTCACGAAATCAAGATTCTGATTAATGTAAATGGAGGTATTCAACATGCTGTAGTTCACTTCTTTATAACTTCCCAACATATACTGGTAGGGGTTCGTATACAAGGAAGTACCACTCAATATGGCATTACCATACTTAATGTGCTTGTCGCCGGGTTCCGCCGGAAAGTAAGCCGGAAAAGTGACCGGATTATTGTTGTAAACTTGATAGAAGATGTCCGACACTGAAGCGTTCGGCCCTTTATTGTTTCCGATCTGTGCATTCATTCTCAGGTCGATACGTGTAGTGGGCGTCACCTTATAGGCGATATTATTCTGGAAAGTATATCCCCATTTATTGATGTTATTGTCGAACGAGTAAGCCTTGGGAATATCCAGCAAACCCGTATCGTGGTTGGCTTGCAGACTCATGTAATAACTAACCTTCGGTCCGCCACCCATAATATTGACATTCGCGCGCTGATTCATGGTACTCTCTTTAAAGACAAGATCGTACCAGTCTACATCCGGATAGACATACGGATTGATGCCGCTACGGGTATAATCGATCCTCTCCTGGCTGTACTTGGGAGTCGCATTAGGTGTTCTTGCCAACTGAGCTTCGTTATAGATTTCCATCCATCTGGCACCATCCACATAGCCTACCTCATTGACAGGTTTCAGAAATGAGTTTTCTACCGTCACGTTGATCGATGCTTTGGTGTTTTCAGTACCAATCTTAGTCGTGACCAACATCACACCATTCGCACCACGGGCACCGTAGATAGCCGTAGCCGATGCATCTTTCAGAATAGAGAAACTTTCGATAGATTCGGGCGGGATACGGTTCAGGTCACCCGAAGATATTTCTACCCCATCCAACAGGATTAACGGAGTGGCACGCCCTCCGAAGGTTCCGATACCACGAATATAGAAGTTGGACGAAGTCCCTGGTTCACCACCGGTGGTCACTGCAATTACACCGGCCAGCTTTCCGGCGAAATTGCTGGTCAGAGAAGAGCTGGGCGCATGCAGTTCCGTTCCCTTCACAGAGGTAATGGCACCGGTCACGGATACCTTTTTCTGTGTACCTGCACCGACTACAACCACTTCCGCCAGCATTTCATTGTCCGACTCCAGTTTTACATTAGCTACCACTAAATCCGTTACATCTAACACTTGTTTTTTATAGCCGATATAAGAAAATTCCAACTGTGCCTTGACGGGAATCGAAAGGCTAAAGTTACCATCCAAGTCGGTTGTAGTTCCATCCGAGGAACCTTTCAACATAATGGACACTCCGATAAGCGGTTCTCCGGTAGAGCCATCCGTTACATTACCGGTAATGGTCCGTTTTTTCTTTTGCTGCTCCGGCATAGGAGAAGAAATTTCACTTTCGTCATGAGCAACCGGCAGACCGGCTGTTACCGGCAGCACACCTACACCACATAAAAAAAGTGAACTCGCAAATAATGCTTTTTTCACATTCATAGTTTATTACTTTTAAGAGTTAATTATATAAAGCACAAAGTCTTTTTATCATTTCAAAAGTTTGAAAAAGGGCAAAAAAGAAGTAGAGTTGTATCGAAAGTTCGCTTCATTGTTTTTCTCATTTTATTTTATGCTCATTTGTATAATAGACTAGCCTGAAACAAAACCCCACATTGCATTAACACACGTTAACTTACTGCCAATAAGAGAACAAACAGCTATACAGGGACGTAACGAATGTCATTCTATTAATGAGGCAGTTCTGTGACCAAAAAGAAAGTATAATCGAGAAATCACTGACACCAGCATAAGCAAAAAGAACAAAAACAGATATCAGTCCCCAAAAGTGATGTATTAATATACAATAATTTCATGCAGAACCTTCAGTTTATGCATAGAATATGCATTTTAGATTCATAAATGTCTTGTCATTCAGGCTATCTGACCTGTTGGATCACTACATCCATCAGGTCAGATAACTATAGCCAACAGATTGGGTAGCTATAACCAACAGATAGAATAACTATAGCCAACAGATCAGATAGCAATAACCAAGAAATGAAGCGTTCATACTCAACAAAAAGGTGACAGTTCCGATATATTAGAATTGTATAGATTCTTATATTCCACTATCAATCAAGAAAATATAAATTTTCAATCGTTTATTTCCATTTCTTTCCAACCTAAGGTGGAAAAACAAGAATCCAGAAGGATTAAAAATACAAATTGTCAAAATGCTCACCGTTTGTTCTTTGATACTATGCTCCTGCAAGATATGCCATTCGCCCTTAATCAGCCCTAAAAAATCTCCGGGTTAGTCCTCCCAATGTACGGCCTTCAAGAACCATTGAACATTTTCTTCACTCAGCTTATGTTGTTTCAGTATCTCCGGCAGTTTATCATAGTTACGGATAAAGTCGGCAACAAGCCGGTCCATCTGCTCCGGAGTATACTCAATGCTCCTTCCGGTTGACTCCATCGTACCCAATTCCTCATTCAGTACAATATCAGCATCTCTATACTTCAGTGCAACGATGCCCTTCTGAAGTCTCCTGAACTTTCCAGGAAGTCCGTTCAGGTCTGCTGTCTGTTCGGGATAGGTGATCAACACCTGCTTCTCACATTTCGCATCCGCTATGGGTATATCTATCAAAAGAGATAAAGAGTTTCCGTCATATACATAATTTACCGTCTTTCCATTCACCGTTACCGACTGAGGAATAGCAGAACCTACCACCTTCACCTTGAAAGCACGCTCGGCAGGCATGCCCGGATAACCTCCCTTCCGACTGCCAATCGTCACTTCCAGACGGTTACCAACATGCTTGGACTGCAAAGATGTACGGGCATACTTCCTGTCGTACTCTTTATCATTACCATTATCTTCGTATAAATCGAATATCCCGTCTCCGCCGGGAAAAACAGTGACCACATAAGAATGATCATCGCCTGCCAGTGACTTCACACGACCGCAGAAAGGAAGAACCGAACCGGCTTTGATATAAATAGGATATTCGTCTATGGCAAAAGTACGTATTACCGTCTGCCCACCCTTAAGCATCGTTCCGGTATGCCACTCATACCAGTCGGTTCCGGCAGGCAACCATACATTCAATGTGGAATAATCGTCTTTCATGGGAGCGGTGACCGGTGCAATCAACATCTGGTCGCCAAACATATACTGGTTCCGGTAATCGTATGCCTCCTCGCTTTCAGGATAATCGTAGTACAGCGGACGGCAGACGGACAATCCCTCGTCATACGTCTTACGGGCCATTGTGTAAACATAAGGCGCCATCTCATAACGTTGCAAAATAGCGTTGCGAATCGTATTAAAATAGACAGGGCTAAACACCCAGGGCTCTTTGTTCAACACGCCGCTCTTAGAAGAATGAGTACGCATCACAGGACTGACCGCACCAAACTGCATCCAGCGTGTAAACATCTCCGGGTCAATCCGGTCTGCCTCAAAATGCCCTCCTAAATCATGGCTCCAATAACCGTACAGCACATTGGAAGCTGTAGAGTTAAAGTAGGGCTGGAAATCAAGTGATTTCCAGGAAATAACAGCATCGCCCGAGAAACCAATCTGATAACAGTGATTCCCCAGTCCACCCCAGCGATGATAGAGCATCGGACGGGTAGTACGGTTTCTTTCCATTTCAGTGAAAAAGACATAATTAATCCACCATACATTATTCAGGCTGTCTATCTTCTTATCAAACGGAAACTGCTGCCAGTCGAGCCACCAGAAGTCTACTCCCTCCTTCTCCATCGGATGAAGGACATTTCTGAACACTGCTTCCATCAATTTCTTATCCGAAGTTATCCAAGGAATCGTATCTTTTCCTTCCGGATTCATACCTATATCGGTAGCTATCGCCCGGTATGGCTCCTCATAAAAGGCAAAGCCGTCAGCCGGATGCAAATTAAGAGTCAACTTAACTCCTTCCTTTTTCAGGTCGGCAAGCAAACGTCCGGGGTTGGGAAACAGACGTTTGTTCCAAGTCCATCCGCTCCATCCTCCTTTGCCGGGTTCTGTATAGTGCCAGTCCATATCAATCACCAATACGTCGAGAGGAATATCATACATCCGGAATTTACGCAACAGTTCCCTCAGCTCATTGTCCGAATAGCTCCAATAACGCGACCACCAATAGCCGAAAGCATAACGGGGAGGCAAAGGTATCTTGCCGGCAAACATCGTATAGTCCTTTAACGCGGATTTATAATCGTGCCCGTACGCCATGAAATACCAATCCTGACTTCCTTTCTTCTCCCGTGGTTTAACCCAAGTCCAGTCGGCATCATCAAACAGGAAATTATCCGAATCATCAATTAAAGTCCAGCCGTCGGTAGCCAGCAACCCGTCTTCGAGCGGCATGAGCTCATTCGTATGTATATGCTTGTCTCCATCATAACCATCTAATGTACGATAGGTTCCCTTCAGATTACACTTCTGTTTCATACCGGGCATCCACCGAAAAGGGTACATACCCTTGGCTGAGGTAATGGAAAGATTGCGGGAGGTAAACTGCCCGCTGCCTTTCTTATACTTCATCCGGAACCTTGAAGTGGATAGTTCTATCCAATTTCCATCCTTCTTCAACTTATAATCTACTGCCGGATAATGCCTGTTGACAGCCACGAACGAAAAGTCGTCAATAAACTGGCCATCAGGTGCATATTCCAGCCGGAGCGTACCGTCTGTCACCACCGTAAAACGAACCTGACTATCCTGGTAAGCAATGTTTGTACCCTGACCTGATACCGCCAAAGGTATACAGCACAAAGCCACTAATAACAAAAAAAGAATCTTAAGTTTCCTGCACTCACTCATCATACTTATCAATTTAAATTAGAAATCTCAACAACGCTAATAAGACTGTTCAGGACGGAAATGCCACATGAGAAAAACAAAAAAAACAAAGAGATGAAGAAATTCAAATTAATATTTATCTTTGCAACGCCTATTAATTTGATATTATGACTCTTTGGATTGGAGAACTGCAAACACATTATTAATGTTACCGAATCATTATGGAAAATAAAGCCTCAAACAAACACGAATCCATGCCAGAGGATATTATCCACCTGAAAAGATTGAAAGAAGGAGATTCCCGGTCTTTTGATTTTCTTTTCAACAAGTATTATAAAGACCTTGTACTCTTTAGCTGTGTTTTCCTTAAAGAACGGGAAAGCAGCGAGGATATTGTGCAGGATCTCTTCTTCCGTTTGTGGGAAAACCGCGAAAACCTGACCATTGAAAGTTCTCTGAAAGCTTATCTGCTGACTGCCGTCAGAAACAGCTGCTTCGAAGAACTCAGACATCAGGAAGTCGTTCGTACCCATCAAAACTATGTAATGGGAAGCTCAAACCTGATAGACTATAATACGGAACATTATCTATTATATTCTGACTTGAACGATCACCTGCAGGAAGCCATCAAAAAACTTCCTGAAGACATGAGGACCATCTTCGAAATGAACCGGTTCAAGAACCTGAAATACCGGGAAATAGCAGAAGAACTGAATGTATCAGTCCGTACCGTGGAAAGTAAAATCAGTAAGTCTCTGGAATTTCTAAGAAAACATTTGAGTGGTTTTTATGATCTGATATTACTTTTTATCATAAATTTAATGAGGTAAATTACAGTTGAACAGTCATTATAATACAGATAAATTGCACTATGCCTGACAAAAATATAAATATAGATACAGACGTCATTCTAAAATATTTAGAAAAGACCGCTTCACCTGAAGAAATCCGGCAACTCCGTGAGTGGATAGCCCTCTCGGAAGAGAATGCTGACTATTTTCAGGAAATCAGAAACATCTGGGAAGTTGCCACTCCTACTGTCGATCCTGAAAAGATAGATACAGGCAAAGCTTTGGCACAAGTAAAAAGCAGAATCCATGCAACGTCACAAGTCCCGGCGAAAAAAACACGGTTCATCACTTATTGCCAAAGAATCGCTGCCATTCTTCTTTTGCCGGCAATCATTGCCATAGTAGCGCTAATGATGAAAAAAGACCATCAGGAACCTCTTATAGCCTACAACGAAGTGACGGCCCCATACGGAATGGTATCCAGCCTGACATTGCCGGACAGTTCAAAGGTCTGGTTGAATGCAGGAAGTACGCTGAAATATCCGGCCGCCTTCACCAGCAATGTCCGGGAAGTAGAGATGTCCGGAGAAGCCTACTTTGAAGTACATGCTGACAAAGAACATCCTTTCATTGTAAATACGGGAGATCTGAAAGTAACGGCTACCGGAACAGCTTTCAATATTTGCAGCTTCGCCAAAGCGCAAGAAGAGGTAATCACTCTGGTGACCGGAAAAGTAGCTGTGTCTCAAGAGAATAACATCAAGCATTTATTGCCGGGACAACAGCTGAATTATCAGAGAGCATCGAAGAGTATGGAAATCACAGATATTGATACGTATAAATACATATCCTGGAAAGACGGCATTCTCGCTTTCAGGGATGATCCGCTCAAATCAATATTCAACAGGCTGGAGCAAGTCTATCAGGTACGCTTCATCCTGAAGGATACATCAATAAACCAGTTTACTTACAGAGCAACTTTCAAAGGCGAGACGTTGGATGAAATACTGGATTATATGGGAATGAGCATCCCCATTACTTTCCGGACAACAGAAACGGAGAAAGAAGGAAATGACAGCATAAACGTCCGCACGATAGAAGTATATAAGAATTAGACGTTTTCTGATATAAAGCGCTGCGGAGAGGACAAAGCATATACGATCTTTGTCCTCTCCGCATTCTCTTTATTTTCTCTGCCAGCTGTTTTTTTTCATTTTTCCATGTGGTATTTTCTTTTTGAGCAGTCTTATATACAAATCACTTAAGTGCATTCCTGTATCAATACTAAAAAACAATTCTGATTATGAAGAGAATTAAATTCTTATTATTAATTTTTCTGATAGCTATTTTATCTCCCAATCTCATGTCAGCACAGAACAGTACATTGACACTCAGCATGTCTGATACTCCTCTGAATGAGATCCTGAATAAAATAGAAAAGAAAACAAGCTATTCTTTTCAGTATAGCACACAAGTTATCGACGTAAAACAGAAACGTACGATCCATGTAAAGAACCAACCGATAGAAGCAGTATTAAATATTCTTCTGAAGGGTACAGACATCCAGTATCATATCAAAGGAAAGCAAATCATCTTGAATGCCGGAAAGAAGGAAACGAAGAAAACGCCGGCTAAATCTAAAGGCATCGTCATGGACAGTAAAACCCGTGAACCGATTATCGGAGCAAGCATTACGGTAGAAGGGGAGAAAACCGGTTCTATCAGTGATATTGACGGTCGTTTCGAGATTGAAGCTCCGGAGTATTCGAGACTTTGCGTTTCTTATGTGGGCTATGTCACACAGCTTGTTCCGGTAAAGGCGAACAGCCTGCTGGAAGTATGGATGTCTGAAGACACGAAAGTGATCGACGAAGTAGTGGTAGTAGGATATGGAGCGGTATCCAAAAAAAACCTCACGACTGCCATTGCCCAGGTGAAGCCGGAAAAGATTCCACAAGCGGCAGCAAGCAATATCAACCAGTTATTAATGGGTCGTGCCGCCGGCTTACAGGCAATTGTCAATAGCACCCAACCGGACGGTAAAGTGAATATATCCATCCGTGGAGGAGAGAATCCGATCTATGTAGTGGACGGCATCGTAATGCCAAGCGAAGCCATCAGCACAAATGGTGGAGAAACAGGGCTGCCGAGCAATGTAAACCGTGGCGGACTTGCCGGACTGAATCCTTCTGATATCGAGTCCGTAGAAATACTGAAAGATGCTTCAGCAGCCATTTATGGTATCGGCGCAGCCAACGGAGTTATCTTAATCACCACCAAGAAAGGGAAAGAAGGCGCTCCCAGTATCAGCTATGAGGGCAGTTACTCTTTTGTGAGAAACTATCCGTATCTGGACGCACTCACCTCACAGGAATACATGGAACTCGCCAATGTATTCAACAAAGAGAATTACTTGTATAATAAGAAACAGTATCCTTATGGTCCTGATGAATATGACGGAAAATGGAGTCCGCTATTCTCTGAAACAGACCGTCTGAACCCGCGCAACACAAACTGGAAAGACTATGTGCTGAAAAGCGGATACATCACCAAGCATAATCTGACAATCAGCGGAGGCACATCAAAAGTCCGGTATTATCTGGGAGGCAGCTACCTGGACCAGGAAGGAACCGTACTTAATTCCGGTATGACCAAATATACATTTCGCGGAAATATCGGTGTCGAACTCTTCCCTTTTCTGAACCTCACTTCCGCTTTCAATGCCAATCAAAACATCTACAGCAATTGTATGGTAGGTACCGATACTGGCAACCGGGGAGATGTAGCGGGAAGTGCACTGACTTCAGCACTCTTATATCCCCCTTATCTGCCCCTGACGCAAGATGACGGCAGTTATACGATCTTCCGAAGCATCCCTAATCCCAAAGCAATGGAAGACATCGCCGACAAAACGAAAGAAAACGGATACAACCTGAACTTCACCGCCAATCTGAAACTGTACAAGGACATTCTTTCAGTCAAAGGGATATATGGGATGAATCAGGAAAACATGAGACGTTCCATTTTTATACCTTCAGATGTTTACTTCTCCAGAATGTACAAATCAAGAGGAAACATACAATCTGAAAGACGGCTGACACAAACACTGGAAGCCATGCTGACGTTCTCTAAGTATATGTTCAATACCGTACAGGTAGATGCCTTGGCAGGTATCGGCAAGTATCTGGAAAGTTACGAAGGATACGGCATCTCCTATGAAGATGTGCACGATGCCATCAACAAGCATGATATCAGTTCGGCAAAAGGAAAGTTTTATCCGACATCGCACACTGGAAAAAATGAGAAGAGATCGCAGTTTTTTAAAGCAAGTTTTGACATACTGGACAAGTATGTGCTTACTGCCACTCTGCGACGGGACGGAACAGACAAGTTTTTCCCGGGAAACAAGTACGCCTTGTTTCCATCCGTATCGGGTGCCTGGAAGATTTCAAATGAAAATTTCCTGAAAAACATTTCATGGATCAACCTGCTAAAGCTCAGAGCAAGCTGGGGAAAGACAGGGCAGGACAACTTGGGCAGTTCTCTTTACGGATCGTATGCACCTAACAATTTCAAAGTCAATTTCAGCGATAACGGCATTATCAACATTCCCTATGTATCGATGGGAGCCAATTATCCGGATGTAAGCTGGCAAAAAACAACCATGAAAAATATCGGCCTGGATTTCTATTTGCTAAGCGACCGTATTTCCGGCAGCTTCGATTTCTTCAGGAATGACATCACCCGCTTATTGGGATATGCTTCCACTTCACCTCTGGCAATCTACGAAACCAGACCGATCAACGGCGGACACTACTACAGAAGAGGCTGGGAACTGATGGTGGATACCAAGAATCTAGTCGGAGAATTCACATGGGACACCTCGCTTACCTTCTCAAAAACAAATTCGTTCTGGAAAGAAAGACTGCCCAACTACGACTACCAGATTTACCAGCAAAGAGAAAATGAGCCGATGAGTGCCTATTATTATTACAACGTCACCGGAATCATCAACACCGACCGGTCCAATATGCCGGAATCACAAAAGACATTGCAGGCAGAAGCCCAATTGCCCGGATGTCCGATTATTGAAGACAAAAACAAAGACGGCAAAATCGATGAGAACGATGTCTACATGAAAGATAACTCTCCTGCCATTTATGTCGGTATCGGAAACACTTTTACTTACAAAAGATTTGAATTTAGTTTCTTCATGTACGGGCAGTTCGGCATACAGAAATATAATATTGCCTACAGCGCAGCACAGGCCGGTCCATTGGCAGTTGACTATCCGGAGAATTCAAATAAGTTTGCATACCGTCTCTGGAACTCGCAAACAAATCCCAATGGAAGCCGGCCCGGTCTGGCCATTGGAAAAATGGGGGCATTACCGGGTAATGCCTGGGTAAATGCAGACAGGGAAAATGCCTCATTCATGAGAATGAGAAATATCACACTGGCTTATAATTTGGCTGGGAACATACTCGGCTCTCTACAAAGATATGTACGAAACATTAAGGTATATGTAGATGCCCAGAATCCTTTCATACTGACTAAATTTCAAGGATTTGATCCGGAAATATATACCGGAGGCGGCGGAGCTAGTGGAGGTTCCAGAGGTGAATATCCTCAAACCCGCACTTTCTCTCTCGGAGCTAATATTACTTTTTAAATAAACCTAAGAAAATCTGCAGAAATGAAAAAGATAAGATTGATAAGACTGTTTATTGCAACAAGCCTGCTCGTATTAAGTAGTTGTGAAGATAACTTCGATCCCAAAATATTCGGTACTTTGAACCCCGACAACTTTCCTTCCACAGAAACGGAATATAAAGACTATGCCCTAGCATGCTATATACCGTTCACTACGACATGGACCTATTACATCGGTACTGAGTTGAGACAGCATGGTTTCTATATACCGGAAGGCGGCATTCTCAGAATGTTTGAATCTCCCTCGGACAATGTGGCTGTCTGGGGCACAGGATGGGGAGAATGGCTGAAGTTCTCGCAAGCCAATTTCAACAACTGCATTTACTATGAGCGCTCCTGGGTAAGTGAAGATAACATCAACCACATACCCAAACTGGCCCAAATCACAAGATTCACCGAAATCATCTCCACATTGGAGAAAGCTGATGAAAACATTTTCCACACCATCAGTAAAAAACAGCTGTTGGGCGAAGTGCATTTATGCAGGGGGCTGATGATTTATTATCTGATGCATATTTACGGTCCGCTGCCCGCCGTCACCAGAGGAGAGGATGTTACAAACGATGAAGTCTTAAATAATCTGGTCAGGCCCTCTTTGGAAGAGATGACTTCATGGATCTACAGCGATTTTGAATTCGCAATAGAAAATCTTCCGGAAACAGTGGAAGAAAGAGGACGTTACACTTCAGATTATGCCAGATTCTGTATGATGAAACACTGCCTCAACGAAGGGGAGCACATGCCGCAGTACTATCAGAAAGCCTTAGAAATGTATCAGGAACTGGAAGCAACTCATCGCTACAAACTCTTTAAAGAAGGGGATAATCCGTATGTGGACATGTACAAAGCCAAAAATGACTTTAATTGTGAGATTATCATGGCTTTAAGCTGCGATCCGTCCGCTGACGGAGGAGACAATAGCGGAAACTTTTTCCCGTTATCCATGCTTACGACTCCCAATGACGCCTCCAAAGTAGATATAAACGGCAATCCTACTCCATTCTATTATCAGGGAAAAGGATGGGCACAATTCTACAATGTATCTCCCAAGTTGTATGACAGTTACGACTCCAAAGACAAACGAAGAGCCGTCATTTTAAATGAGTATTGGGTAGACAACGGAACAGGAGAAGTGACTACCAAAAGAACCAAAGAAGATCTGGGAATCAGATGGGATGGATACATTATCAATAAATTCCCGATAGAGACAAACACAGTCTTTCAGGGAAACGATTTCCCGCTGGCCCGTTGGGCAGACGTATTATTAATGATGGCGGAAGCGGAAGTGCGTAAATCCAATGCAGCACCTTCTGCAGAGGCTGTCAGTGCAGTCAATGAAGTAAGAAACAGAGCAGGACTGAACAACCTGTCCACACAACAGACAAACTCCAAAGAAACATTTCTCGATGCAATTCTGGAAGAAAGGGCGAAAGAGTTCCTGTACGAAGGACAGAGGAAAATCGATCTGATCCGGTTCAACAAGTATGCCCAGCTATGCCGGAAAGTAAAAGGCGTATCACCTACACACCAGTATGTACCGCTGCCCAACTATTTTGTAGAACAGGCAAAGTCTTACGGAAAAGACCTGCAACAAACTTATTCACGTCCCGGATGGAGTGAAGATTTATCAAAAGCTACTAACTAATCAACTTATTATTATCATGAGAAAACATTTACTACTGAAACTCTTATTTGTGTGTTTTGTATTAACCAGCCCCAGCGTCAAAGCCGGAAACGGAGGGTATCTTTTCGCACACATGAGACATGAGGATTACGGACGTCTATATTACTACATCAGCAGGGATACCAAAAACTGGACCAAGCTGAACAACAACGAACGGGTGGTTCCGGAATACAGGGGGCATCCCGACATCATGAAAGGCAGGGATGGACGCTACTATATGATCGGCGTATCTGAAAAGACACAGAATCCCATCCTTTGGACTTCCAAAGATTTAGTAAAATGGAAACAGGAAAAAGAGTTATCTGCCGAACCATTTATCCATATCGAAGGCTACTTTACAGAACGTGCCTGGTTTGGCGCTCCCAAACTTTTTTATGATAAGGATTCAGATCAATATCTGATTACCTGGCATGCCTGCAAGGCAGGAGCCACCGGCAACGAAGAGTGGAAAACCATGAGAACTTTTTATATATTGACCAAGGATTTTGAGTATTTCACAACACCTGAACGTTTGTTTGACTTCCAGAATGAGGCAGACCGGGAAATGGCTACGATTGATGCCATCATCCGAAAAATCAATGGCAGTTATTATGCCGTTATTAAAGATGAAAGATGGCCTGAAGACGGAGTGCCGACAGGCAAAACTGTCAGAATCTCCCATTCCCGGAATTTAACCGGTCCATATACTGATCCCGGCCAGCCGGTGACTACTCCTTATACTTACTATGAAGCTCCTATCCTGATGCCCAAACCGGACAATGACGGGTGGATGATCTTCTCTGAGAAGTATCCGCATGAGTATGTCCGTTTCCAGGCAGGCAGTATGGATGCCGAAAAATGGGACTGTACGGATCTGACTATTCCGGATTCACGCCACGGAGCAATGGTCCGCATCAGTGAGAAAGAGTATAAAAAAATACTGTCCGGTTTCAAACACTAAGAAAAGATCAATTATATAGATGATGTTTATGAAAAAGAATTTGTATATCGTTCTCTTATGTTTTTTCTGCCTGAACCTCTCTGACATACAGGCGAAGAACCGCTGGAGCATCAATCCGGATAATGATCCGGATTCATTTGCCTGAATAAAAAGAATGCAACTTCCTTAATCAATTATTTGCCCGTCCCCTCCTCTTTTGGGGGCAAATAAAAAACACAGCTAAAAATACGGTTCCTCCGGTAAAGTTCAATCTATCCTATTCAAAGAGTAAGAAGAAAAATATATCTTTGCACCGAATACCCGGCAGAGGATGACTGTGCCGAAAATAATATAGATTATGAATATACTGTTACTTATCGGAGGATTGATTCTCATTTTACTAGGAGCTAACGGACTGACAGATGGTGCTGCTTCCGTAGCCAAACGTTTCCGCATACCTTCTATCGTAATCGGACTCACGATTGTTGCTTTCGGTACTTCCGCCCCGGAACTGACGGTGAGTGTCGCATCTGCTCTGAAAGGAAGCGCAGATATCGCCATCGGCAATGTAGTAGGCAGCAACATATTCAATACATTGATGATTGTAGGATGCACGGCACTCTTTGCTCCGATTGTCATCACCCGGAATACTTTACGAAAAGAGATTCCGCTCTGTATCCTTTCGTCTGTCGTATTGCTGATATGTGCCAATGATATATTTCTGGATAATGCCACAGAAAATATATTGAACAGAGTAGACGGTTTGCTTTTACTCTGCTTTTTCGCTATCTTCATGGGATATACATTTGCCATCGCTTTTCCCAAGTCTTCCGCTACACCGGAACCGGCAGAACATGCGGCAGTCCAGGAAGAAGAAATCAAATTGCTTTCGTGGTGGAAATCAATCCTCTATATCATTGGCGGATTGGCAGCCCTGATCTATGGAGGCCAACTGTTCGTTAACGGAGCTACGGGCATTGCCCGCAGTATGGGCGTCAGCGAATCTATCATCGGACTGACACTGGTAGCCGGAGGAACTTCTCTGCCGGAACTTGCCACTTCTATTGTAGCCGCCCTGAAAAAGAACCCGGAAATAGCTATCGGAAACGTAATCGGCAGCAATCTTTTCAATATTTTCTTTGTATTAGGATGCAGTGCCAGCATCACTCCCCTTCACCTCAGCGGAATTACCAACTTCGATTTGTTCACACTGGTAGGTTCCAGCATTCTGCTCTGGCTGTTCGGACTGTTCTTTGCCAAGCGAACGATTACACGTATAGAAGGAGGTATTATGATACTTTGCTATGTGGCATATACGATGGTACTGATTTACAATACGTAATCCGGCAAACCACATTAAAAAAACAAAAGAGGTTGTGTCAAAACGCTGGCACAACC
>NZ_KV804404.1:0-607 GCF_001811315.1 Bacteroides sp. HMSC067B03
GTATTGGTATTTCCACCGTTCAACGGATAAAAAAACAGTTTATAAAGCTATAAGCATAAAGTATCGGTGGGGTGGAAAATTTCAGAAATCTAGTTTTTATATGGGCAGTCTTGAATTTTTCCACTACCATAGATTTACAAAGCAGAGATTGCTCTCAACTTTTAATAAACAATAGTTCTTGCTATTACAAACGCTTTTCGTAACTTTGTGGCAATTTCAGATACCTAATGTGTTAGGGCTGAAAGGACATATTAGTTAACGAAGAGCGTTTAAGATATTACCTTGTTCAGAAAATCGCCAATTTAATGAACAACTCAAGGTGATAGGCAAGAACGCTCACGTCAATGTTATATACCTATCTTGTTAAGATAGTCTATATATCGTTTGGCGTGGGCTTGTTTATCATTGAGTTGTGGGTGTTTGGCGATACCTCTGAACTGTGATATTCAAGTTCCCACGCTTTTCTTATTGTGTAATACTATCCAAAGGGAACAGGGTAGATAAACGATATATAACTACGAATCAGACATTCAGTACAAATTTCAGCTACTATCTTTTAAGTAGCCAACTCAATTTTTGAGCAGCTTATACTACAAATTAAATTATT